>JAWOFY010000055.1:0-4635 GCA_046497285.1 Candidatus Hydrogenedentota bacterium | reverse complement strand
ACTCGGGATTCCGAAAGAAGCTGAGGTCATGCACGGTAACCACCGTGGGGACCCGCGCCAACGCCGCCCCGAAGTTGGCGGGATAATGCACGAGGTCCGCCTTGGCTTCGGCCGCAAGACGGGCCATGCCCCAGTGTTCGGTCACAAGCCTGCGCCGGACGGGTTCAACGGGCATGCGGATGGCGCGCTCTTCCCACATAGCCGCGTACCTGGGATTGGGCGTGGGCAACCCTTCGGGCCAAAGCACGGAGACATCCGGGCCGTCTTCAATGATAGGTAAGACCCGCGCCAGCTCATAGGCGTAAACGCCCGTGCCGCTTCGATTCCCCGCTTGTAAGGCGTTCAATAAGGTTCGCATGGGTCCTGAGTATACATCTTTGCAGCGGGAAGGTCTATGCTGGATCGGCCCGGGCGCCCTTCTATCCCCCAAACTCGGCTTGAGTTCACCGACCTCTAATGGCTGTGCTTCGAAAAGGGCTGGGACTCAGGCGCGTCGGCGGCGCTGACAAGCTCGCCACCCCACATTCCATCACGTTCGCACAAACGGATGATGCGATGGCACACGGCGCAGGTCAAGCGATCTCCGATACTGTTCCCCTTGGAAACGGGGAGGTGCGTGGAACAAAAAGGACAAGCGATGCTGGCCCCCCCACGGTAATAATCTTGGAGAATGTGGGCGATTCGGCCTTCCCGGTAGCATTTTAGAAAGGCATCGGCGCATTGAGGGTCAAACTGGGTTCCCTTACCCTCTTCTATGCGGCGAACAGCTTCGGCGGGATCCAAGGCGCTGCGGTAAGGACGATGACTGGTCATCGCGTCAAAGGCATCGGCCACGGCAAGAAGCCGTCCTTCGATAGGAATGTCCGTGGCGGTCAAACCGGCGGGATAGCCGGTCCCGTCGTAGCGCTCGTGATGGTAGAGCGTAAACGGAATCAGCGGGAGAAGGAAGTCGATGTCTCGCATCATCCGGGCCCCGCGCTCGGGATGCAGCTTCATCTTCTCGAACTCATCCTCCGTCAGCGGACCGGGTTTGCGCAGAATGGCGTCATCTATGGCTATCTTGCCCACATCATGAAGGATACCGCCCATCTGACAAAGCCGGAGCCGTTCCTCGTCCCAGCCCAGGAAACGCGCCATTTCGATGGCGATATTGGTCACGCGCCACGTGTGGCCCACCGTATAGTGGTCCCGCAGTTCAATGGCGTTGGCCAAGCCGATGAGGGTGTCGTGGTAGGCCTGTTCGAGCTGGGCCACGTATTGGGCGTTCTTGATGGCGATGGCGGCGGGACCGGCGAGCGCGACCAGTAGTTCGAGATCGCCCTGACTAAACGCGTTGGGGGCTCCACGCGTATCCACGTAAATCACGCCCAACGTTTCTCCTTGATGAATCAGTGGCGCGCACATCGCGGACGCAATATTATGCGAGATGATGCTTGCCCCCCGCCCAAAGCGGCTGTCGTCCGCCGCGTTGTAGGTGATGATCGCCTCATCGTTGCGGAAGGCCCGCTCCACGATGGTTGAGCTGATGCACACTTCGTCCTGGCCTTCCCCGGAGCGCGCGTATTCCGTAACCAATTCGCCCGACTCGCCGCGTTGAAGAAGAATCCCGCCATTGTGCGCGGGGGTCAATGCGAAGATTTGGTGGAGGACCCGCGCGAACAGGCGGCCGAGGTCCTGTTCGCTAGCGATGATCTGGTTGGCGCGGTACACCGCCGCCAGCCTAGCCTGGGCAGCCTTGCATTCGCCGTTATCGTCATTCGGCGCCTCTTGTTCCGCCCGTTGAAAGAACGTGTCAAACACATTGCTCGCCGCCTCCGCCTGGATTTCCCCACCGGGGTTGCTCATGAACCGCACGTTGCTGGGCATATCCTGCGGCTGCGCGCCCGCCAAACTCACATAACGCAATTGCACCGGCCCCACGGCGATAACGTCCCCATCCATGAGTTTAGATTCCGTTATGCGGCGTTCGTTTACGTAAACGCCATTGCCGCTGTCAAGGTCCTGAACGTAGACCCCGCTCTCCCGCTGGCGAACAAGTGCGTGATGCCGGGAGACCTGGAGATCGTTCAGTTGCAGGTCGTTTTCGGGACTTCGGCCAATGGAAAGTGAACCGGTAAGGGGGAATGTTCGGCCTTGCAAAGGTCCCGTCATAACTACCACGTGGCTATGAAGCATAGGGGCTGCTTCCTTGGTCTACAGCTGCGAAATCGGGCGGCTTGAGTAGCATGACTATACCATAAGGCCGCGCGCGTAAACATCGTTTCGCGGGTTTTGATGCGCCCGCCTCCACCTTTGGGGTATAATAAACAACGTTTCCGCCTAAAAAAAAGTTGTTGTTATCGTTGTTTTTGGGGGGGAGGTGGGGGCTCTTCTTCCATCTTATATCGAACAAAAAGGAGAAGTATGTCGCATTTGAGAAGCAACACCAGAGTGGGCGTCTACGTAGACGTGGCCAACATCGCCCGGAATGGGGGGTATGGCATGCGATATGACGTCTTGCGAGAATTCGCCTGCCGCGGCTACGCGGAACCAGTCCGATTGAATGCTTACGTAACGTACGATTTTGATCGAGCGGAGCAGGACTATGAGTACCGTGAAAATCAAAATAACTTTTTTTCAATGTTGCGGGATTTCGGCTACAAAGTAATCGAAAAACACGTAAAATGGTATATTGACGAAAAAGGGAACCGTTTTGGGAAAGCGAATGCGGATCTCGACATGGCCGTGGACGCCCTGCTTCAGTCCAAGAACATTGAGAATGTCCTGCTCGCGACGGGAGATGGCGATTTTACGCGAGTCGTGCAAGCCATGCAGAACTCGGGATGCCGGGTCGAAATCGTGGCCTTTGAGAACGTCTCGGGCGAGCTTCGCCGTGAAGCGGATGTGTTCATGTCTGGCTATCTCATTCCCAACCTGCTTCCCAGTCTGCAGGCCACGAAGACCTGTCCGGCGTGGGGCGAGATAGGCTCCCGCGTCCGAGGCGTGTGTTACATGCACAGCGGAAAAGGGTTCGGGTTTCTCCGTTTCATGCGGGTCATTGACACCGACCTGTGGAAAGTGGATTCGCGCCAGCCGGGGTCGCCGTATGAAGCGGTGTTCTTTCACGACTCTCAGCTCCCGCCCGAGGTCAATTACAAAGAGCTGCCTAGCCGCAATATCATTCTCGAATTCGAACTCGCACGCGCGGAGAACGGAGAAGACGGGATGCAGGCCAAGAACATGACCCTGGTCTCGCCCCAACGGCGTCCGGTGAACAATAATAGCACAAGCACGCCGCGCGCTGAGGAAACCCCAGAAAAGCTTTCCTGAGAGCGACTTGCAGAAGTGAATAGGAGGCCCGCTTTCTTGTCGAAATAGACCGCAATACTGACTATTTCGAGCACTATCCAGCGATTTTTAGTAAGATTTCTCCGCTAAAAGGGGACTTCTGCAAGTCGCTGTGAACGCCACAATTCCAGCCAAAGTCCAACTGTAACCGCGGGGAAAAAGCAGTCAAATGGCCGTCTTCACGTCAGGCTCGCGTGAAGACGTCAAGGCGCAACCCAATTGACCATCCGGCAAAGCGCGTACCGTGAACCTTCACTCCGCCCCGAAACCAGCCAGCTGCGACACCGTGGTGAAGAGCTCGGTGCTGCTTTCAATGGGCGGACCGTCCGACCGTTCGGCAACGGCCTTGAATTGATATTGCGTGTTCGGGGACAGCCCATCTATCCGCAGCTCGAATTCGCCTGTGTCCGTGAGGGTTATGCGCTCTGTCTCCTCCCAGGCCAACTCGAAGGCTTGATACCAGAAGATGCCGCCGGGATCCTGGCCAACGAAAAACTCGGTCTTATGGCCGTCGCCGGTGATATCGTCGAAGATGATTTGATCGTCCGGCTTGTGAAAGCTGTCTTCCGCCACTACGTTGTACTGGCCGGCCTCCCCGTCGTAGGCGTAAATGCGAAGCACATCATCATAGCGTTTGCCGGTGATGATTTCGGCCCGGCCGCTGTTGTTGATGTCAAAGGCGTACGTCCCCCACCAGTCGCCATCCTCTTCGATGACATGCCGGCGCCACTCGCCAAATTCGTACCAGTACAGGCCTTCGCCCCCATCGTGTGAGCCAGCCGACACAATGTCCCGATCATCGCCGTTGCCCGAGAGATCGCCGGAAGTGACATGCAGCGGGACATAGCCGTCTTCGATGGTGTGCTTCGTCCACTCGCCGCCGCGGGGATCATCCGGTCTTTCGTAAATCACCACTTCCCCATCGGAATGTGCGCGGTTCCGCCCTTCGCGCACGGAAACAAGGATATCTCCTTCGTTCCCGTTACCGGTAAAATCCTTCGGCGAATTGTGGTCTATCCACCACGCCCCCGAAACCTGGTCTATCTCATGTTTTTGCCAGTTATCGGCAGACAATGGATCGCCGCCCTGGTATGCCATCCAGTAGAAACCGCCATCCGGCCCATCGCCTTCGTAGGCATACACGAAATCAAGCCAGCCATCTCCATCCACGTCATGAACAATCCCTTGTTGGACATGAGGCGCATCCTCATCGAGAACGGCGATCGACCAGGGACCCGTGGGGTCATTCGTGTCTTGTTTCGCTATGTACACATTCGGCTGCGTTGGATCGGCCGTGGCCTGATCAAA
>JAWOFY010000255.1:0-2586 GCA_046497285.1 Candidatus Hydrogenedentota bacterium | reverse complement strand
CGCTCATCTTGCCGTGCGTAGAACAGCCTTACCCATCCCTTAGGGGCGCCCCCGCACCTGGGCGTTCTGGGTGGGGACGCCGAAGAGGACATCCAATATGACCGCCACGTTGACTCAACCTCTGTTCGAGATTAGCCACCTGCGCAAGGAGTACCGGATGGGGGAGGTGACGGTTCTCGCCTTGCGGGACGTAAATCTCACGCTGCCGGAGGGGGAATTTGTGGTTGTCTTAGGCGAGAGCGGGTCGGGCAAGAGCACGTTCCTTAACGTCATTGGGGGCATCGACACGGCCACCTCCGGATCGGTCCTGTTTCGTGACCAGTCCCTCAGCGCCATGACCGAGACGGAGTTGACCTGCTTCCGGCGGAACCACATCGGCTTTGTGTTCCAGTTCTATAACCTCATGCCCAACCTCACGGCGGAGGAGAACGTGGAGATGGCCACCGAAATCTCCAGTCATCCCATGCCCGCCCGGGAAAGCCTTCAATTGGTGGAGTTGGATGACCGGCGCGATCACTTCCCTTCGCAACTCTCTGGCGGCGAGCAGCAGCGCGTGGCTATTGCCCGGGCCGTGGCCAAGCGGCCCGAGGTGCTGATGTGCGACGAGCCCACCGGCGCCCTCGATGTAGCCACGGGCAAACTGGTGCTGCGCGTCCTCAACGACATTAACCAACGGCTCGGCGCGACGGTGTTGGTCATCACCCACAACGCGGCCATCGGGGCCATGGCCCACCGCGTCATAACCATGGTGGACGGGGGGATTCGTGATGTGGTGGTGAACGAAACCCGGCAATCCGCCGAGGCGATTGAATGGTGACCAGCCGTTGGCGCCAAAGCTGTCCCTGATGGGCGTTCTGAACCGGAAACTCTACCGCACCATACTGCGGAACTGGAGCCAAGCGCTCGCCGTGGCGACGGTCATGCTCTGTGGCGTCGCCATGTATATCAGCATGGGAACCGCCTTTGAGAACCTTCGGCTTACGCGGGACACCTACTACGCGGAGTACCGGTTCTCCGATTTCTTTGTTTCGGCGGAGCGGGTTCCCTCGACCGCGGTGAGACGGTTGGAAACCATTCCCGGCGTTCTCGGGGTGCGTGGCCGGGTGGTTCAGGACGTCAACCTCAACATGGAGAATTCCGACCAACCCCGCACCGGCCGCTTGATATCCATGCCGGATCGGCGGAATCCCGTGCTTAACGATGTCCATCTGGTGAGGGGGCGCTACTTCGATGAAGGTTCGCCCAATCAAACCATCTTGAGTAAGCAGTTCGCGGAGGCCAACGGTATCGAGGTTGGCGACACGGTCTCCGTGCTCGTGGAAAACCGGCGGCATAATCTCCATGTCGTGGGCGTGGGCATGTCGCCGGAATACGTGTACATGATTCCGGGGCTGCAAAGTCTTTATCCCATACCCGAACGCTTCGGCGTGTTATGGGTCCCGGAATCTTTCACCGACATGGCCATGGACATGCGGGGCGCGTCGAACGACATCGTGGGAACGGTGGACGAGCCCCGGGAACTTGGCCGCATCTTGGAACGCATTGACGCCATGTTGGACGGATACGGGGTCCACGCTACCACCAAGGCGGAGGACCAGATGTCCAACATGATCGTCAGCCAGGAAATCAAGCAATTGCGGGTTATGGCCCGCGTCATTCCAACGCTGTTCATGGGCATCGCCGCAGCCATCTTGCTCGTCCTTCTCAACCGCATGGTCCGCCAGGAGCGCACCGAGATTGGCCTTTTGAAGGCTTTTGGATATAGCAATTGGGCCGTTAGCGGATATTACGTCCGGTACGCCCTTGTCCTTGCCGCCGTGGGATGCGCCGGCGGCGTGGCGGTAGGCCAGTGGCTCGCGCGGGGAATGGGCGAGGTCTACGTCGAGTTTTTCCAATTTCCCGATTTGGTGATGCAGCTTCATCCGAATCTGTTGATCAGCGCTATACTGATCAGCGCCGTTTCCGCCCTGCTTGGAGCCCTGTCCGCCGCCCGGCAAGCGGCCGCGATTCATCCCGCCGAAGCCATGCGCCCGGAAGCGCCCCGCCACGCGCACCGCATGTGGCTGGAGCGGTTCGGCGGGCTCTGGCGCAGCCTCTCCTTCACATGGAAGATGATCGTGCGCAATGTGGGACGTTACCCGCTTCGCGCCGCCATCAACATCGGCGGCGTGATGGTGGCGACGGGGCTGTTGCTCATAGGCCTTGTGTTTATCGATTCCGTTTACCATACGATCGACTTCCAATTCCGGGAGGTACAGCGGGAGGATATGCGCATCACGTTCACCACCGAGCTTCCGGAATCCGCGCTGCGCGAAATGGCCCGTTTTGAAGGCGTCCGGAAGGCCGAACCCATGTTACAGTATCCCTTCAAGGTGCGATCCGGCTGGCGCACGCATGACACCGCCATCCAAGGCTTTGTTCCAGGTGGCCAACTCCGGCGTTTGCTGGACGTGGAGGGGCAATCGGTGCGCATCGAAGGCAAGGGCGTGATTCTGAGTGAAGCGCTTGCCCGCGAGCTGCAAGTGGGCGCGGGCGACACCGTCGAAATCGAGCCTCTGATGGGCCGGGTTATGCGGAAACACGAAG
>JAWOFY010000111.1:0-12294 GCA_046497285.1 Candidatus Hydrogenedentota bacterium | reverse complement strand
GTCATGATCAACGTCGATATGATCGGCGATCGCGTCCTCACCATCCGGCGCGACGCCGGCGCCCCCGCATGGCTCAACGATATATTCTGGGACACGGCCCACGAGTTGGGATACGGCGAGTACTTCCTTGAAGAAAGCCGTATGATCCTCGATGACCATATCCCGTTTCGCCGGGCGGGCATACCAGCCATGGTGATTATCGATTTCATGTATGGCGGCACGCCGCAAACCCACCAGCAGTACTGGCACACCGAGGAAGACACATTGGACAAGGTGAGCGCGAACAGCTTGCAGGTGGTGGGCGATGTTATCTATCATGCTTTACCCGATCTTGAGGACCGCTTGGATGAAATGGCCGAGCCATGACCTCCCAACTTGATCACAACCTCTCCTGGTTCACCAATGTACCGCCCGAAGACATGCGGCGGATCGGGGACGCATTGTACCGCGTCCATTACTTAATGGCCCACCTCACGGATCTGGACACGCTTCTGGAGCGCATCATGAGCGAAGGCAAGGAGGTGGCCCGGGCCGAGGCGTGTTCGCTCATGCTCTATGACCCCCAAAGCGAAGAGCTGTACTTTGAAGTCGCGATGGGCGAGACGGGCAATCAGCAGGCGCTGAAGCAACAGTTCCGGCTCAAGCTGAACGAGGGCATCGCGGGCGCGGCGGCGAGGACCCGCAGCTCAATCAATGTGCCCGACGTGGAACGCGACCCCCGCTTCTGCCGCGCTCCGGACAATACCATCCAGTTCACGACCCGCTCGCTCGTCGCCGTTCCCCTGGTGGACCGGGACACGCTCATCGGGGTCATTGAGGTCATAAACAAACGGGACAGCGACGCGTTTTCCGAGAGCGACCTCCGCGTCATGGAAATCTTTTCCTCGGTCGCCGCGACGGCCATCGCCAACGCGCGCTTGATTGAAGAGAACATGCGGGCCGAACGGCTGGCCGCGATAGGCGAAGCCGTGGCGGGGCTCTCGCATTACACGAAAAACCTCGTGAACGGCTTGACCACCAGTGTCGAGCTGATGGAGCAAAGCCTGGAACAAGAGCAGTACGAGGTTCTAAAGCGCGGGTGGAATATTCTCAAGCGCAGCACGCGGAAGATCGCGCACGTGGTCGAGGACATGCTGGCGTTCTCAAAACCGCGCGAGCCGGAATGCAAACCTGTACGCCTCGAACGCTTGATGGAAGAAGTCATGGACACGTTGTGGGCGTTGACGAACGCGAAGTCCATTGATCTGCGCCTGGACCTGGACGGCGTCACGGCCCCCGTCTACGGCGATCACCAGACCCTTTACCGGGGGCTGCTCAATCTGGTGGTTAATGCGGCCGATGCGGTTCCCAAGGAGAATGGCGCCGTCAGGCTCCGGGCCTGGACGCGGCCGGACGGCGGGACCACGCTGGCGGTGGAAGACAATGGACCGGGCGTGCCCCCTGAACTCCGGCAAAAGGTTCTCGAACCCTTTTTCTCTACAAAAGGCTCGAATGGCACCGGCCTGGGATTGGCGGTAACGCACAAGATTGTTTTGGAACACGAGGGAAAACTCGCCGTGGAAGACAACGCGGAGGGCGGCGCGCGATTCCGTATCGAGCTGCCGCCTCCGCCGGCGAATGAAATCGCTTAGAAGGAGCATGGGGCATGGCGTGGCGCATTGAATCGCTCGGGTGGGGCTTCTACACGATCGTATTGGTGATTCTCTATGGACCGCTGCTTTACTTGATTTCCCAAGTGACGCGCGAAGACACCGCCATCGCGGTCCGTTTGGGCATGGCCTTTGTCGCCGCCATGTTCGCGGCCGCCATCATCGCGTGGGCCGCCAATGCCAGTCTGCAAACAGTGCTGGAGAAACGCCGGGCAGCGGCGCAAAGCCAAAGCAAAAACAAGAGCAAAAACAAGGGCAAGAAGAAGAAACGATAGAGGCGGGTGGCTTTGTGTATGGCGAACACGCCCCAATGCCCTGAGGAGGAGCCATGACCGGGATTCCGGAGCTGAACCGGTACGTCGAGGCGCATCCCGGCGAGACCGAGCAACGTTGGCGGCTGGTGAAAAAGCTGTACCACGCCTGTGAGTATGATGAGGCCCTGGAGCACCTTCTGGTTATCAAACGCGAATGGCCCACCAAGCTCAACGTACTGCGTTATCTAGCGGCCGCCTATTACCGCTTGGGCCGGTATGAGGAAGCCATCGAAGTCCTTGAGCATGCGCTGAGCGAATGGCCGCATGTCATGGCGCTTTACGAGCAGCTCGCCCGCGTCTTTGAGATGGCTGGACGGCGGGAGGAGTCCCGCATTGTGTGGGAGAAGATCCTCGCGGAAGACCCCTATCACCCGACGGCGCCTCAAGCCATCAAGCGGCTGCAAAAAGATAAGCAGCAGACGCCGCCCCCACAGCGGGTAATTGATGATAGCGACAGTGGCATAGACATCCAAGAGGGGAACATTTGCCCGGCATGCGGCGCACACAATGGCGAAGAGCTGACGCGCTGTTGGAAGTGCAACTCCCTCCTGCCCACGTTTAGGAACCCCACCCCCACCCCAGCCGCCGAACAAGTTGAAGAGGCTGGAGAGCCTGAAGAGGCCGCCTCTCCACCCTCCCCGGCCATGCGCATTTCGCTGACTGTGGCGGGTGCGGGCTTGACCCTGATTCTTGGCGTCTTAGCCGTCATGATTACCGTAAACAACTGGGAACGCGGGTTTCCTTATTCCGGAATCCCACCGATTCCACTCACGGTTTATGGGGTTCTCGCGGAGAATCTAACCATACTCCGTGTGTTGGCGGGTATAGTGCTCTTGGCGGCGTGGCCTGCCTCCCTATATATCGCGGGAATTCTTATGACGCTGACGCCTCGCACCCGTTCGGCGTATTTGCTGGCAGGGCTATCACTGGCGTTTGCAGCCTATTCGGCGACTTGGCTGCCAGTGGAACATTTGCTTTACGCGCCTCTCGCCTTGGGGCTTTTGGCGTTTCTCGCGTGTCTGGCCATATTCCGGGGACCATTTGTACGCATCCTTGGCGCTTGGGCGGCGCAAACTATTCTGGTGGCCGGCGCCGCTCTCGTCCTCGTGGTGTCCACCGAGGGCGTAAAGCCCCTTGTGGAATTGCCCGTCATTTCCGCGTACGCCGCCCGGCACGACAATCAACAAACACCCGGCCTCTACGAGGTCAACCCCTCGCTGGTTCCCTTGCGAATGGGCATCGTCTGGCAATCCACTGGCTCGGATTGGCTCGACACGTGGGCGGATGAAGCGGTCATCGCCATCTCGCTTGAAGAACCCCAGGAAGAGCCTCTGCGCGTCGTGGTCCAGAAGGACGGCCAGCTCATTGAGCACATCGAACTGACAGAGGGTCAAATCGCCATACCCCTTCAAGCGGAACCCAACGCGGAACACCGGCTGACCGTCACGGGACCGTTCGACGTGAGAATTCAGCCGCGGATCTACGCGGTGCTCCGGCCTCGATTCGTTCCCTGACGCCCCGCGCGTTCTGTGTGATCCTCTCCCACTCCCCGGAATCGATCCACTGCAAGGCCTCCTCTTTAAGCGCCGGCCATTCCGCCTGGGGCCGCGAGGCAAGCGCGAGAAACCATGCGGTCCCCTCGCCAGGAATCCGGAAACGCGCCGCGTCCGCATGCCTTCGCATGGTCTCCTCGTCCGAGAGGCGGGAAGCGACAGCCGCGAGCATCATGTGCAGCGACCCCGTATCGCGGTATTGGAGCGCCTGTTCCAAGGCGTCCCGCGCTTCTTCCGGGCGGCCTTCTCGGGCGAGGGCGTAGCCATAGCGTTCAAGGGCGCGCGGATTCGGCCACAAATGCTCCGCCGCTCGGCGGTAGGCATCAAGCCCGCTCTCGCCTTCCAACGCCTGGTTTTCCGCCATCCGTAGCCAATGGCTTGGCGGCAACACGGCGGCGCAATAGAAAGAGGCGGCGCCCAACGTCCCAGCGAACATGGCCGCAGCCGTCACACTACAAAGCCAGCGAGACGCAGGCGGTGCATTGCGCGTCGCGATGGCGCCCAGCATGCGGACGGGATGAGGCTTTCCACCCTCTTTTTCGGTCAGCAGCAACGTCAAGAGCACGATGCCCGCGGCGGCGTGAGGCGCGCTGGCCAAGGGAAAGTTGAAGCACGCGAACACCGTCAACACCGCGAGCCCGCCAAGCGTGAATCCTCCCGCGCCCCGCACCCGCCACGCCATCCAGGCGATGAAAAGCAATCCGATCACCCCCGCCGTAGCGAGCAGTTCAAGGGGATCGCTGTGCGCGTAAACGGTGTGCAATTCGTTGTGGTAGTGCGTCTCTCCACCTGGGCGGTGCAGGGCGGCGCCTTGAAAATAGGGCGACCAATAAGGGAAATTGCCTAGTCCCACGCCGACAAGCGGCGCGCTCAAGAACATGCGCCATGCCCCCTCCCAGAACCACAGCCGCGCCCGGCCTCCTACGTCCTCCGCGCCAAACGGATCCGTGAGCCGTTCGCTCAGGGTTTCGGGTCCGGCCGCCGCCACGGCCGCAATGGCTGCCACGACTCCCATGCCCCCCAATATCGCCGCGCGCCGGGGCGATCGCCGCATGGGGCCAATGGCCCAGAACAGACCGATGGCCGCCGCCAGCCAAGCCGTACGGCTTTCGGCCAAGAACAGCGCCAACCCCAGCACCGCCGCACCCACCCCCCACAGCCAAAAGAGGCTCCTCGCATCCAACGCTTGATAGACCGCCAATACGAGTCCCAACGCGACGAAACCGCCGAGCAGATTCTGGTTGCCAAACACAGAGTACATCGGCTGCGTATAGCCGGGTTGAGGGGGGAACAGCCGATCCAACCAGCCCGCGAACTGCCCCAAGGCCAAGAGCGCGACAACCACGGCCGCGATGATCAAGGCCCCAAGGAGCCGTTGGCGCCATTTAGAATCACAGGCCAAGTCCCATAGGACCGGCGCCAGCGCCAACAGGGCGGCAAGCCGCACAATCTCAAGCACAGTCTCCGTGGGTACTTTGGCCTGTCCCAGCGCGACGTGAACAAGCAGGCTAAACAGCAGGAACAGCCACAGCGGCGCGAAGGCCCAGAGCCCTTGCACAACGCCCGCAGCGGCAGCCGACGCCGGGCCGCGCCAGATCTCGGCCAGTAAAACGCCCGCCGCCAGCGCGAGCCCCGTCATGAAGACGGCGTCCTTGGCGTGAAGGAAAGAACTCAAGGGGAAGGCATACGCGACGGCGCACGCTACGAGCACAGCGCAAACGAGCCAACCCCGACACGCCGGCCAAAGACAAGAGGTGGCCCGCGGCGGCAGGGCGTCTCCGTCCGAAGGAAGAGATGGGGACATGGTTTCTCCCGTGGACGATTCGTCGAAATGCGTCATGCGTGGTTGGGGCATAGTCCCGGTTAAGGTGGCGGGGCCTCGCTTGCAGCACCCAGCACGCAAGCTGCTGCGAATCGAATCCCTACGCCTTTGGCCATTCCTGACTGTAGGAGGCGGTAACCGTGCTGCTAAGCCCGCCGCGAGGCGTGCATTCGATGACGACCTTCATCGAACGGGGTTGCACGGCGGCCACGAGGTCTTCCAGCATGCGGTTGACCAAGTGCTCGTACCAAATGCCAACGTCCCGGTAGGACAGTAGGTAATATTTCAACGACCGTAGTTCGATGCAATGGCGGTTGGGCGTGTAGGTGATGGTCACGCAAGCGAAATCGGGCAGTCCCGAAAAAGGACATACCGAGGTGAATTCCTCGGTGGTGGTGACGATTTCGAGCGTATCCCCCATCGGTTTATCGGCGTACTCGTACGGGAAACATTCGAGACAATCGGAGTCGATCGCCTCGGGTCCCTTAAAGGGGAGGGTCTTGTCATGAGCTTCAAAGTTTTGCTTTTCCGGCACGCCTTTATTCTCCACGATACACACACCCCGCGGTGCAGGTTTCTTGAATGGCCACAACCGTGGGCTGGGTTCCCCCGGTTCGCAAGCACTCCCAAATCCAGCGGCTCAGATGCTCGGAGGTCGGATTCTCCAGCCCGTCAATACCGTTGAGAACGGTGTGGTCGAGTTGATCATATACGTCCCGGAGCCGCTGCTCCAAGGTATCGAGCTTCTCCGCGCCCACCTCGATGCGGTAACTGTGCCCATGCAATCGGCTGCACTTATGCTCTCGTGGAAGCTGGGGCAGGTGGTGCGCCGCTTCGATGCCGAAGCCGATGCGTTCGGGCAGGCTCAAGGCCTCGTCCGCGGGCAACCAGACGGGTTTGAAGGCGCAATCGCCCAGAATGCGCACGCGCACATCGTGGAATGGATTGAAGTCTTTTGGCATGCGTGCGCGAATCCAGCCGCGAACCGCTTCGAGATGGGTGTCCTCCATGCCCTCGATATGGTTCAGGCAGGCGTGATCCAGTTGCTCGTAAATGGGGCGGAAACGTTTGCTTATATCCGCGAAGTCCACGAGCCATCCGCGCTCCGGGTCAATCTCTCCCGCGCTCATCACGTCCAATCGGTAGCTGTGTCCATGCATCCGGGCTTGCGGCCCACCCGCGCCCGGGTTTTCGTGGGCGGCCTCCGCATGGAACGTTTTGATCAGCTCGACCCTCACTAGTACTCCGTCCGCCTTAAACTTGTGAATGCTCCGATTGCGTCTGACGTAGCCTGACACGCTATCAACAATCAAATCCATCCCGTAGGGATGACAGACGCTAACCAAGGGTGAAGCCCGCAAGCGATAGCGATAGCGTGGGGGCGATACCCCTGAAATAGACGTACCCGATACCGACCCTGATAAGGGTTACAGAACCTTTGTGCATACCGCCGCTGCGCCCCCTGCCGGGGTCGTTGGTTGGGGTGGCCTGGGTAGCCAGGGGTATCCGCGCGCTACGCGCGCGTCAACCCCTGGCTACCATCTGTGACCCTGCTGGGGTCGGTTACATGTTCACCCGCGCATTAAGACCAGGGTCCAGCATTGGTTGTGAACTCCAACCGGAGCCAGTCTTGGGGCGCAAAGCCGCGTTGTCCACAGATTAAGGGCTGAAGGGACGCTAGACTCCCTTTGTATCCGCCGGCCAAACTACTTTGTGCAACGGTATTTGCAGCCGGACCTCAAGCCCATCTTCCAGAATCCACTCCGCGAGATGCCGGGGATCCAGCTGGTCCCACACCGGCGAGAACAGCACCGCTCGGGTTCGGGCGGGCAGCCCGTATTCGCGGACCACATCGCGGCTCCATTCGTAGTCGGCGCGGTCCGCAAGGACAAACTTCACCTCGTCCCGCGCCGAGAGCCGGTCGATGTTGGACCAGTCGTTCCGATGGTGTTCGCCACTGCCCGGGCACTTCAAATCCATAATCTTGATTGTTTCGTCCGGAAGCGTGGATATGGGCAGCGTCCCGCTGGTTTCGCACAAGACGGTATAGCCCTCGGCGTGCAATCGCCGCGCCAACGCGCCGCAATTCTTCTGAAGCAGGGGTTCGCCTCCAGTTATTTCGACGAGACTCCCCCCGAGTTCGCGGCATTGCGCCACAATCTCACCGAGATCCGTCTGAACGCCCCCTTGGAATGCGTGGGGGGTGTCGCACCACACGCACCGTAGATGACAACCCGTGAGCCGCACGAATATACAGGGCAAGCCCGCCCAAGTGGACTCGCCCTGGATGCTCTTGTAGATTTCGGTGACCGCCAAGGTTTCCCGGCGGGTTCCCGAACGGCGCGTTTCTGCGGGGGGGGCTTGTGGCGTCATCACACCGGAGTCAATTCCCGGACGTTTCCAGCCGGGCCTGCTCCGCTTCCTCCTGTTCCTTCACAACTTCGTCCATGGCTTCGTAAAGGGGGGCCAAACCTTCCTCCACACCGTACTCCAAGTCGATGTAGCGAATCACGCCTTGTTTATCAACTAGGAACACCGACCGGCTGGCGAACTCATTGCCCTCTTCGCCGCCCCGAGGCACGCCATACGCGTCCACGACGGCGCCTTCCTCGTCACCTACCACGTAAAACGGCAGTTCGTATTCCTCGCGGAACCGGTCGCTTTCCTCCTGCTCGTCCATACTAATGGCGATGACGTCCGTGTCAGCCGATACGAACAGCTCGAACTCGTCGCGATATCCGCAGAGTTGAGCTGTGCACCCTCCCGTAAACACACGGGGATAGAACGCCACGAGCAGGTTCTTCTCGCCCCTGAAGTCGCTAAGTTTCTCGGGCAACTCCACGCCTTCCTCTTGAGCCTGTTCCCGTTCTTCCTCGGACCATTCCGGCAAGGCGAAGCCGGGCGCTTTGTCGCCCTTTTCCAACGTGACGTCCTCTTCGCCGGCATCCTGGGCCCACACAGGCGTCAGACACACCGCAGCCAACAGCATAGCCGAAATAAAGCGCGCATGAATCTTCATCGTTTGTTCTCCTAGTGACGTTTGGGGATATGGTTAGGGGCCATTAAATGGGTTCCGTTGGCAAAACAACACCCTCGGCCTCTTTGTTCCCCTTTCGCCCTCTCAGGCGTCCATGCGCGGTCTGAATGCGCAACCCAATCATAGCATATGGAAGCGGGCGGCGTCTTGAACGCAACGTACTGGGCGTACGGATTGCCATTGTCTTTCGAGATCGTTGAGCCTCGGAGGAGGGGTGGTTTGACAATCGCCTGCCTGTGTTCCTACAATTCGGATGAGTCGCGGAGAGGTGTCAGAGTGGCCGATTGAGCACGCTTGGAAAGCGTGTGTACGCCCACAAGCGTACCGTGGGTTCGAATCCCACCCTCTCCGCCATTTCTTTTCCTTGCCTACTCTATTCCCCTGGAGATGACGCCCGTGGCCGCGCCGGTAGTCTCCAACAGCAGCCCGACGAAATAGCAAGCCAGACCAAACGAGAGCAGCAGGCCGTATATCGCGAGGCAGGCTTGGGCCAGTTTTCTAAGCGTATGGTCCCAGCCTTCGGCGACGGGCATGGCGCTCATGCCCCCCAAGGGAAGGGCGAATACAAGGGTCCAGAACGCGATCGTCCCATTTCGCTCGGCGAACCATCCCCAGGCGGCCTCAAGAGTGACCCCATGCCCCACGGCCAGCGCCGCGGCCGCGCTCATCGCCCACAGCAACAGTTCACCAGCGGCGAACAAGACAACCCCTAATGCCAGCGTTCCGGCCACGCGCCGCACGACTGGAAGCACATCAACGCGCGGCAACACACCGGATCGGTCGCGCAGGTAGAAGAAGAGGTATAACCCGACGTAAACCCAAAGGAGGAATCCCAGGGTCGCCACGCCCACGACGGCCGCGATGATGCGGACGATGGCGGATTCGATCCGGAGGTAGCGGGCAAGCCCCGAGCAAACGCCGAGCCACATGCGGCCCTCGAGTTCGAGGAACTCGCCGCGCGCCGCTCGGGGTTCCCTTCGTGGCGGAGGAGTCTCTCGGGGAGAGGCGCTTGGATCCAGCGCCTCGACATTTTCGACGTCCCGCGCATGCTGGTCAGCGGCCGAAGAGACAAAGTCGGGCAGCGTGCAATTGTCTAGAATCGCTTCGAGTTCGCTATCCTCGGGGGCGGCATCCGTATAATGTTGGAGACGTTCGCGCAACTGCGCCTTCACATGGGCGAGCGCCCGGCGCCGTTGAGCGTCGGAAAGCCCTTCGGTTTGGGCGTGAACATCCCGTAAGAACTTGGTTATGCGCCGCTCTTGGTTTGGCGTTAGCTTCATTGTCCTCCCCACTCAAGGACCGCAAGTATAGCGCATAGGCTCCTCCTTAGAAAAGTGACATTCGGCATGAACTCGCGCTCCAATGACATTGACCTTTCGGGATCCGCGCTGACGGAAGAGATAGTGACTTTTTTGCAGTCAGACGAGACGGCGCGGTGGATAGAACGGATGCGCCAAGCGGCGGCCATACCGCTGAGCATCCACTACGTGACAGACGAGGAAGAATACGCGCTGGCCGCGCGGGAACCCGGCTGCGCCGCCTGTCGCCATGTGACGGCGATGGCCGGCGGAGGAGCGGCCTGTAGGGGGTCGCGTCTGCCCGCCAGCCTCGCCGCCTCCCGGCGCAAGCGCTCCGTGCCTTTTCAGTGTCACATGGGGTTTGCGTGCCTGTCCGCGCCCGTGTTGCCGGAAGCCGCGCCCAACGTGGTTCTCACCCTGGGTCCCTACTGTCCCGCTGAAGCGCCTGAAGGACTGGAAGCGGACGTGCGTAAACGCTTGGCCAACTTCACGGGGAGCGCGAAGCCCCGGCTGCCTTTTTCGCTGGGCGACGTGCGCACGGCCCCAGCTGGGGCTATGGCGGCGCTGGCGGACTGGGCCACGGCCTCGTTCCAAGCGCTGTGGCGCGAACACAAGGCGCGAGAAAGCGGCGAGGCGCGAGACCATGCGCCCGAGACCGCCGCCCCGGAAGCCGCGTCCTCCACGCGCCGGACCCGTTCCATGGCGGACGTCATCCGCGAAGGCGGCCCGCTGGCGTTAGCGCTGGCGGCGGGGGACGCGAAGCAAGCGCGTGCGCTCTTTCACGACGCCATCACGGAAACGGAGGGAGGCAAGAAAGTTCGCTTACCAGTGCGGCGGGGCCGGGCGCTGAGTTTGGCTGGGGAACTGCTCGAGGGCGCCAGCCGGGCCGGCTTCGATGTGGAACGAGGCTGGGACCGCTTGACGGTGTGTTATGAAGCCATTCGGGCGGCCCGGAACGACGCCGCGCTCGTCGACAGCCTCATGGAATTCTTCAAGGCGTTGCGTCCCCCCAAGAAACGCACCGCGCGGGGGGCGGACAAGGACCCCACGTACAAGGCGTTACACGATTACGTCACGCCCCGGCTGGCCGAAGGCGTCACGTTGGACGAGGCGGCGCGGGCCATCGGCCAAAATCCCACCGCCATCACCCACCGCCTCCAGCGCAAGTTTGGCCTTTCGTTCAGCCAATACGTCGGACGCTTGCGGGTGCAGCGGGCCAAGGAACTCTTGCGGCGCACGAAACTCCCGGTGAACGAGGTGGCCAAGCGAGTGGGCGTGAACGATCCCAGCAATTTGGGACGGCTGTTCCGCAAATTCGAGGGCGTGTCGCCTCAGGAATACCGCCTGCGCCGCCGCCGTTCCGAATAATGATCTGGGATTTGCCCTCGCTCGCCTGCTATCCTAGGCGCACAACGCTTAACCCAATGGAGGCGCCCCATGACCACCCTCGATAAACTCCGCCAATGGTGGTGGCAGAAGACTTGTCCCACCGAATTCCTGTGCGACAACTGCAAATACGACCACGGCAACGTCTGCAAGCGGCCCGAACGCCCCAACGCAACCAAGTGCCCCGACTACCGCCCAACGGGTAAGTAAGGCGAGAAGCCGCGCAATGCGCTCGTCCCTTGGGGGCTCCCCCACCGCCCCCTCCCGATATCAATGCGCCGTCCACACCTCTCTTTCAGAAACGTACGGTGCGAAGGAATTCCTCGGCGTTGACTTCTCCCCTGGCTACTTTTAGGCGGCAGCGGTCGGCCATGGTGTTGAGCCGCGCTGCGTCGAATAGCTCTTCATGGGTGGCGTCCCGGGCGATGAGACGGCGCAGTTCTTGATTCACGCCGAAGATTTCGAAGACACCGGTCCGGCCCTTGTGGCCAGTATGATAACAGTTCTCGCATCCCGCCCCGCGATAGAGTTCCCGCGTATCCTCCGGCATGCCGAGCGACTGAAGAAGGGCGGAATCGGGCTGAAACGCCGTCTTACAGTTAGGACAGATTTTGCGTACGAGGCGCTGGCCGACCACGGCGGTGAGGGCGCTGGCGATTAGGTAGGAGGGGACGCCCATGTTGCGCAGGGTTCCCACGGCCTCGACCGCGTCGTTGGTGTGCAGGGTGCTGAACACAAGGTGGCCCGTCATGGCGGCGCGAATGGCGATATGCGCGGTCTCCGCGTCCCGGATTTCGCCCACGAGAAGCACGTCGATGTCCTGACGCAAGGCCGAGCGCAGCGTGCTGGCGAACGTGCGGTTGATGTCGGGATCCACCTGCACTTGGTTGATGCCGGAGAGCTGATACTCCACGGGATCCTCCAGCGTGACGATGCTCTCGGTCATGACGTCCTTCTGGTTGAGCGCTGCGTAGAGGGTGGTGGTCTTGCCGCTGCCCGTGGGTCCCGTCACCAATATCATGCCGTAGGGCTGATCGATGGCGCGCCGGAGCTTGTCCTCATCCTCGGGTTCCAATCCCAGGTCGCGGATGCCCGCGAGGACACTCGTCTGGTCAAGCAGCCGCAAGACGATCCGTTCCCCGAGAAAGGTTGGCATCGTGGCCACCCGCAGGTCGTATTCCGCCTCGCCCACGTGAAGGCTCATATGGCCGTCTTGGGGATGGCGCGTCTCGGTA
>JAWOFY010000107.1:0-14807 GCA_046497285.1 Candidatus Hydrogenedentota bacterium | reverse complement strand
TACGGGTGAATACTCGCCGGGTCCCCGAAAAAAACGGGGCAAGCCTGCGCACCGCTCATATTCCTATAAATTAGGAACTGAAACTATGCTTGCCCTCCGATACCGGGACCTCGAGATTCGCGATATTCCCACGTTCTCTTCGCGTCAGCTCCGGCGAGAACGCGGCGGACGCACCACCATCAGCGCCGTATGGAATATAAACCGGGACACCCGCGACGATCACCGAAATCCATCAGAGGGTGCGCGCCATAATTTCGAGGTTGAACTTGCTGGATTGGGAGGGGACAACGATTTCGTCCGGCTGGAGCATGATTCGACATGGTACTACTCCTTCGGAGACCGGGATCAATACGTGCTGTCCTATCGCACGCGTGAAGGGTATGTGAAGAACTATGGCCAATCCGACTTCGTTCCGCTGTCCGACCGGTTTTTCGCCGGCGGCACGACTACGATTCGCGGGTATCGCAACCACGAAGTAGGTCCCACGGAGCGCCGCTTCTTCATCTTCGGTCCAGTTGACAGGGTTGGCGGCCAAGTGCGCCTCCTCAATAACGTCGAAGTGCAGTACAACATCTTCGAGCCTTTGCGCCTCTATAGCTTCGTGGACGGCGGCGCGGTCTGGGCCGTTCCGAGCGATATCGAGGTCGACGATCTCCGTTTCAGCGGCGGCGTAGGCGTAGGCTTTGACGCCCCTATGCTAGGGCCGGTCCGTCTCGACTACGCGCACCCCATAAATCCCGGCCGCTACCAAAGCAGCAGCGGGCGCTTTCACTTTCAGACAGGGATGGGCTTCTAGCTTATTGGGTATACGTTCTTTAACACCAAACCCACACAGAAACAGGCCCCCTTTCCCGGGGGCCTGTTTTGTGTGCTCTCTCTTGCAAGGTGACTGCGAACCGGGGATGAGGAGCGCATGCCGGCCATTGAAGCATGGACGCGCCGTTGCTAGACTTAGAGGCGCTGATTCAACGGAAGGAGGGTTATACTAGTGAGAGCAGTTGTGCAACGAGTGTCGCGAGCATCGGTGGAAATCGAGGGCCGCATTACAGGGGAAATTGGCGAAGGATTAGCGGTGCTGCTTGGCGTATCCACGGAGGATACGGAGGATGACGCTAAACAAATGGCGGACCGCATCGCCGGCCTTCGGTGTTTTATGGATGATGATGGGAAGTTCAACCGGTCCCTCGAGGATGTCCAGGGTAGCGTGCTTGCCGTCTCCCAGTTTACCCTGCTGGGCGATTGCCGGCGGGGACGGCGTCCGTCCTTTGTTCATGCGGCCCGCCCTGAACTTGCCATCCCTTTGTACGAACGCGTCGTTAATCTATTAAGGGAGCGAGCCATTCCCGTGGAAACGGGAGAATTCGGCGCCTTCATGAATGTAAGCCTTGTAAACGAAGGGCCTGTCACCTTGCTATTGGATACGCGGAAAGTGTTTTGACAACACGCCAGCGCCAGGAGCAGGACCAGGATGAACAACGCAACGTGGCTTTCGCCACGCATTTCGGAGTCTCATTTAAGCCTATGCGCATTGCCTTCGCTGGATCCGGTTACTTGGGGGCGAACCTTGTGCGCCCCATCATGGAATCCCGGCACGAACTGGTCGCCCTGATACAGAACGGGCGGGGCGTAGGCGGATTCAGCCGCCGGGCGCGTCCCCTATTGAACCGTTCCTTGGGGGGGAACCGGAGTATAATGGGTATTGCCGCAAGAAACGGAATCCCCATTGTATGGCTCAACCGGATGGAACCCCATGAGTTGGCCCCGATTGCCGCCGCTGAACCCGACCTGCTTCTGGTTGGCGGGTTTGGAATCATTCTCAAACCGCCACTCCTCAACCTGCCCCGGCTCGGCTGTGTCAACACGCATTCAAGTCTCTTGCCTCGGCATCGTGGACCGAATCCCTTTACTCCAGCGATTCTGGACGGCGATTCGGAAAGCGGAATTACCTTTCACCGAATGGATGTTGGAATCGATACGGGACCTATCCTCGCACAGCATCGAGCCCCTATTGACCCGCGCGAGACAGCGGGAACCCTGCATAAGAAACTATCCCGCCTTGCCGGCGAACATGTGCTTTCCATGCTCGACGCCGTTGAAGAGCATGGACTCGATGGAGCGCCGCAGGATCCCGCCTTCGCCACTTACGAGAAAGCCCCGAAACTTGAAGACACCTACATCGATTGGGCCGAACCGGCTGAAACCATCGACCGCCGCATTCGCGCCTTGCACCCCATTCACCGCTCGCGCTTCTGGTGGCGGGGGCGCTTCGTATACGTCCTGCGCGCGGAGTACGACGATACGCCGGTGGAGGCCGAACCCGGCACGGTATTGCGGGTGCGGCCGCGGGTTACTATAGCCACCGGGAAAGGCCGGCTCACCGTGCGCGCCGCCTACACTTCGTTCCCGGTCCCGTGGCGCTGGCCGGCCCCCTGGAGCGCTCCGGAAAAAGGCGATGTTCTAGCGTAAACCATGGATAAATTCACCACTATAATCGTTCCAGCACACAACCAAGCCGCCTATAGCCGTCAGTGCCTTAAGGCGGTACGAAGACACACCGCTCCGCCCCACAAATTGGTGCTGGTTAACAGCGGTTCGACTGACGGCGTGGAAGACTTCTTCGAGTCGGTTTCCGGGGCGGAGGTCATCCACTTGGCGAAGAACCGGGGATTCGCACCGGCTGTCAACGCTGCCCTGGAGCGCGCCGAGGGCCATGTCGCCCTTGTCCACACCGATACCCTCGTGCCGCCGGAATGGCTTGACCGGCTTCTCGCGATCCTGGAACGATTTCCCGAACTCGGACTTGTGGGTCCCCGCACCAACTACGCTCCCTCCCCTCAGTACATGGAAGGCGTTGATTTTAGAGGAGTGGAGAAATTCCATGCACTGGCCCAACGCATCGCGCGAGAATGGAACGGCGGAGCGCGTTTCGTGAATCGGCTTGGGAGTTTCTGTCTGCTGATACGCGAAGAAACCTGGCGGGCGGTGGGTCCCTTGGACGAAAACTTCAGCCCCGGAACCTTCGACGATGAGGATTATTGCCGCCGCGTTGTAAACGCCAATTACCGTCTCGCCATGGCCGAGGATGTCTTCGTGTTTCATTTCGGATGCCGCACGTTTCTAGGCATGGGGATCACGGGGCAGGACTGGAATGAATTATTCGAAACCAATCGGCGGCGTTTTGAGAAGAAGTGGCGCACGCAAACGGAATCCCGGCCGGAAGCGCTCATGAAAGTACAGGAACTCACGGGCGCGGCGAGCGCGGCCTATCAACGCGGCGGCCTCACCCAAGCCGTCCACTTGCTTCATGCCGCCGAGAAGCTATGTCCTTTCCATGAGAAGACCTTCAACGATTTGGGCGTCATTTGCCGCGAACTCGGCGACGTCATCAGGGCGTTTCACTACCTCACGCGCGCCGTTCGCTTGAATCCTTCCTACGAGGAAGCCCGTTACAACCTTCGGGAGGTAGCCGAAAACGCCGGGCGCCAACAGGAAGCCGAGGCCATCATCGCGGAAGTGGACGCCGCCCTGGAACCCGGTTGAAGTCAACCGCGAACCGGCGCCCGCTTAGTGTAGCCCCAAAGCTTAGAGGGGACAGCCTCATTCGCGCGGCGTGGACGTACCAAGGGGCAATGCGCGCCCGAGGCACTAGAAGTAGCCACGCCAGGCAATACGCCTCTCCCCCATCGGGTCCTTCTGAGCCGACTAGTCCTAATCCCCGCTTTGAGCCACGATATCCGCGACCTCGCGGCAACGTTGGGCGACGGTATCCCACGCGTCCGTGGCGATATCCTGTTTCGTGGCTACCCACGTGCCGCCCACGGCGATGACGCCCGGCGTGGTCAGGTACTCGGCGAGGTTGCCCGCGTTCACGCCGCCGGTGGGGACAAAACGCACCCCTGTATGGGCGTAAGGCCCGCTCATAGCCTTTAGCAGCTTCGTTCCCCCCAACGCTTCGGAGGGAAAGAATTTCTGAATAAAACATTCCAGTTCGAGCGCGCGTTCCAGATCGCTCGGTGTGGCGATGCCCGGTATGAACGGCATGTCACGGTCCCGCGCCGCGGCGACAATCTTAGGGTTAAGTCCCGGCGCCACAGCAAATTGCGCGCCCGCTTCTACCGCTGCCGCCGCGTTCTCCAGACTAATCACGGTGCCCGCGCCGACGACAAGGTCCGGCTTTTCGCGCCGCAAGGTTCGTATAACCTCGGCGGCCGCCTCCGTGCGGAAGGTGATCTCCGCCACGGGTAATCCGCCGCCAATGAGGGCGTCGGCCAAGGGCAGCGCCTTGTCTGCGTCCTCGATAGCTATCACAGGAACAACGCGATACTGCTCAAGGGTCTCGGTCAACAGGTTATAGCTCATACATTCACTCCCATAAATAACACGAATTAAAAACAGACGATTTCTTCAACTCACTTTGGTGCTGCTATTGTACATGCTCCCCTCCCCTTATGCCTATCCCAACGGATTGGAGGCCGCTTTCCGGTCAAGTAGACGGCCGTTTACATCCCAAGTCTATCCGCGGGGACAGTTTTGGTCCTTCCCGTGTCACCCCCTAATCGCCGGGTAAGTTGGCTTAATCTATCTTGCTGTCCCTATTGTTAGCGCCAGAAAAACAACGTTATCCTCACCCAATGGGTGAGGACGTACCGCCGGCGTCTCGCCGGCATTTATGAGCCGCCTCGAAGGCGGCGATATGGTTCTTGCGAATTCCTATCCGGCGATTGGCGTCACCTCGCGTATTTGACATGAGCCCGTTCGTTCCATAAAATAGGGAGTGAAAGTTGGTTACGTGAATGCCGGAGTGGTGAAATAGGCAGACACGCATGGTTCAGGACCATGTGGGCGAAAGCCCGTGGGGGTTCAAGTCCCTTCTCCGGCACCATTTTTTCGTCCCCCCGGCGCTTGTCAACGGCGCCGGGGTTTCTTCATGCAAAAGGCGTCACGCCATCACCAAGGAGTTTGGACATGAGCCAGGCCGGGCCGGGTTCCCCGGGTAATGTCATCGCGGCCTTGGCCAGCTTCTTCATTCCCGGTCTTGGCCAACTCCTCCAAGGGCGTCCCATCTGGGCGCTCATTCACTTCGTGTTGGCCGCCCTGTTGTGGCTCGTGTTGCTAGGCTGGATTGTTCATCTATGGTCCATTTTAGACGCAGCGTGGTTCCGTCCACGATGACGGAGTAGGCATGGCGTTCGCTCTCTCCAATCCGGAACGATGCCGCCACGCGTTCGAGCAGCTCTGGAATGCGGAACACAAAGCGTTGCGCAACGCGGAACAGACTATCCTCAATCAAGTCCCCTTGAATTTCGAGCGGCCGGACTGGTCAGCCTGTTTACAGGGCTGGAACAAGGCCACACTCCACCTCCCTGTTCCGGAGAACGACGCCGAACGCATCCCTCAAGAAACCGCGAAGTGCGCCTCGCTCGGTTTTCTCGCGGAAATATGCGAGGAACACGTCCAAGCCGTGCTGCGCATGGCCGAGGCCTTGCGTTGGCAAGAGGCGGCCTACGTCACGCGCCCGTTTCCCGAACGTTTGCCTTGGGCTGCAGCCATGGGCGTTCTCATGAACGCCTGGTTCGTTAACCTTGCCGCCTGCAGCCGCGAAGGCAACCCGGATTACCAGAAGCCGCTCAATGACGCCCTCAGGCTAGTGGGAAGCGACATTGAAGGCGAACATCCCACATTAGCCTGGTTTCGCCGGAAGGAGTGGGACATCTTCGACACGATGGACCGCTGCATGGCGTTCTTTCTCACACCCGAAGGCGCGCAAGAGCATACAGCCGCATTCTTTCGGTTCTTTCGCGACCTTTTCACCAGTCATGCCGTGTATAGTCCCTTCGCGGAAGTAAAGCCGCATGAGTGGGAACAGGACAATGAGATTGCGTTGGGGTATGTTTTGAACTGGAACTATGTGCTCAAACGGCAATTGGCCGCCGTGGATCTGCTCCTTGCCTGGACAGAAGACGCCTCTTCACTCCCTCCCACCGCCGACATTGAGCCGCCCGCTTCCATTTTGGAATTGGCGAGTCAGGCTCTCGAATACCACAAGGCTATCCCCGCATTTTACGAGCAAATCATGGCCCCAGATATGGAGGCGCCCGATTTAGCTCCGTCCCTGTGGACCTTGCGAAACACCTTGAGCGGCTTGGCGAACTTAGGCGAAGCGCGTTCTACACATCATACATGAAGCATTTCCTGAAGGGGCGTAATCCCGAATAATCCAAGTGTTTGCACCCCGTCCCTAATGAGCCCTCATGACTCCCCCCGCCATCCTGTCGCGTGTCATGTTTCTTCAAGGGCTTCGCGGAGCGAGTAACCGTACGCCTCAAGCCGCTGACGGGCCGTAGGCGCGTCGATTTGTTTTCGGGCCATGAGCACGGCCACGGCGATGTCGTTTCCAGCTTCGTGGAGCAAGCGCTCGGCCTCGGCTTCCGGACACTCCGCAAGTTCGCGCACGATGAGGGCGGCGCGCCGCCGAAGCTTGGCGTTGACCGGACGCATGCGGACCATTCGCCCTTCGAAGACATAGCCCGCCCGAGCCATGGCCCCCGTCGATATCATATTAAGGATGAGCTTGGTCGCCGTACCCGCCTTCAGACGCGTTGAGCCCGCCACCACTTCGGGACCCGTGCACGCCGCGATGATGTGGTCCGCGCCCTCTCGTACAGCAGGGTTGCAGCATACCAATGCCGTGCTGGCTCCACATTCACGGGCGCGGCCAAGACCAGCGCGGACGTAAGGCGTCGTCCCGGAGGCGGCAATGCCGATAACCATGTCGGCGGCGCTAGGCTGAAGCGCCTCAAGATCGCGGACCGCTTGATCTTCCTCGTCCTCGCTTCCCTCGATGCTTTCCCGCACGGCGCGTTCGCCTCCGGCCATCAGCGCCACGACGCGCCCCGGCGGCACGCCGAATGTGGGCGGACACTCCGAGGCATCAAGCACGCCGAGCCGGCCGCTGGTCCCCGCGCCCATGTAGATAATACGCCCCCCTTCACGGATGGCCTTACCCGCGCGGTCCATCACTTCGGCGACCATGGGCAACGCGGGGGTCACGGCATCGACGGCCAGCCGATCCGCCTCGTGCATGGTCTCCGCGATTGCTTTTGGTTCAAGGCGGTCAATGGGGGCGACTGGGGCCAGGGCCTCCGTGGGGCTCAGTTGGACAGAGCCGCTGGCCGTCTCCGTAGGCTCGCGCACGGACATCCACGCCGGCGCTGGCTCGGTTTTCAAGCTCTCTAACACGGCGTCCGGCCCGCGAACGAACGTGTGCTGGACGGCGCATCCGGACCATTGGGCGCCAAGAATACCCGTGAAAAACTGGGTGTAGGCGGGAAGGTTGTGGAACAGGCCGCCATGAAGAAACACGGGGACGTCTTGTGGAAGATGGCCGCGATCCCGCCCCATCACGACAAGGTTCACCAAGCTCCACGCCTGGACGTGTAGACAGGCCACCGCCGTCCCGTCGTTCGCCTCGGCTTGAGCGACAACGGCGGGCGCCAGCGCCGCTATCTCGCCCCTACTTGCCGCCGCGGCCCACTGACACAGTTCGCGCGGCGACGAAACCCCCGCCGCCTTGGGCAACGCCTCGGTGAGGGCCGTGGGCGGTCCGGCGCCGTCTATGGCCTCCGCCATGGCCTGTAAGCCTGCCGTCGCCAAACCGTACGCGCTGCCCTGATCGCCGAAAACCGGACCCCATCCACCGAGGATGAACTGATAGCCCGCTCCTGTCTGCACCAGCACGCTCGAACCCGTGCCCGCCACAACAAGAATGGCGGGACCGGGCCCCGCATTCGCCCAGAGCAGAGGATGAAGATCCCCGCCTACGCGGACATGGCTTCCGGGAAAGGCGCGGGCCAAGGTATCGGCCGTCTGCTCGCGAACGGACGTGCGGACGGCCCCGGCGAGGCCCGCGCCCACCGCGAAAACAGACGCAGCGGCGTCTCCTAACACCCGCCTTCCCAGACCGTGAAGCACGGCTGCCGCGAATTCCGGCCCTTGAGACGTCGGGTTCGACGGCCCTCCCTCCGCCTCGGCCAACCGTTCGCCATTGGGGCCAAACAAGGCCGCCGTGGTTCGCGTGCCCCCGCCTTCAAATGCAAGGTATCTATTCATCCGTTTGTTTCCGCGTTAGTGTGAGGCCAACCTCTTGGGATCATTCACTGTATCAATGCTTACCCGGCCAGTCCAATCGTGACGATCTTAATGACGTCAGCGGGATCGCAGCAGCCGGGTGTACACAGTTTCTGCGCCCCTAAAGGTGGACTTGTCGCTAAATCATTTCAGGGTCGAAACGACCCAACCTGCATGATCCACAGTTTTGGGGCTGACAAAGTGCGGGGTGTTTGAGTTAAGCGTTGCTGGGCGTTATTCTGAGGACTTTGCTCAGGCGGACAAGACCTAACTGGGGGTTGAAACGGGAAGGGAAGCGCTCGTGACGATTCTGGACTACGTGGTACTTATTCTGTACCTTCTATTGGTGGCGTCGCTGGGGGTGATCGCGGCAGGCCGGCAGCGATCCAACGCCGATTACTTCCTTGGCGGCCACAATCTGCCGTGGTGGGCAGTGCTTTTCTCCGTGGTGGCCACGGAAACCAGCACCCTCACCTTCATCAGCATCCCCGCCGTCGCCTACGGGGGCGACCTGACGTTCCTCCAAATCGTCTTCGGCTACATCGCGGGCCGCATACTGGTCAGCATTCTGTTTCTGCCCGCGTATTACCGGGGCGAACTGAGCACGGCCTACCAGTTTCTCGGGAACCGCTTCGGCAATTCCATGCGCAACATCACCAGCACCACGTTTCTCGTCACGCGGCTGCTGGCGGATGGCGTCCGTCTCTTCGCCACGGCCATCCCGCTGGCCCTTATCTTGCGCCTGGGCGGCGCGTTCACCGAAATGAGCGACCTCGGCGTTTATCTAATCGCCATCACGAGCATAGCGGGCATCACCATAATCTACACGTTCATTGGCGGGATTAAGGCCGTGGTCTGGATGGATGTAATGCAGATGGCCGTTTACATCGGCGGCGCCCTTATCGCCATCGGTGTATTGGCGTCCGATCTACCCGAGGGGATCACGGGCGCGCTGAGCACATTGTCGGAAGAGGGCAAGCTTACCTTCCTCGACTTTGGTTTTGATCAGCCCTTCGCCGAGTTCATCAGCCAACCCTACACCTTCTTCACAGCCTTGATCGGCGGCGCCGTGTTCT
The DNA here is from genome assembly GCA_046497285.1 of Candidatus Hydrogenedentota bacterium. Classification (GTDB taxonomy): domain Bacteria; phylum Hydrogenedentota; class Hydrogenedentia; order Hydrogenedentales; family SLHB01; genus SKRY01. The sequence goes on along the minus strand of JAWOFY010000107.1, from coordinate 5,604 downwards.
CGGTTGCTTCCCACGGGACCGATCAGCTCATTGTGCAGCGCCTCCTCGCGACGAATAACCTCCGCAACAGCCAAAAGGCGCTCATCGGCAGCGGCCTCGTGGTGTTTCTGCAGTTCGCCTTGTTCCTAGGGATTGGCGGTCTGCTCTACGTGTTTTACCAAGGCCAATCGGCCGGCGACCTCGGCCTCACCACCACAGACGAGATCTTCGCCATGTTCATCATCGAAGAACTGCCCATGGGCATCAGCGGCTTGATCGTTGCGGCCTTGTTCGCCGCCGCCATGAGCAGCTTGAGTTCTTCCCTGAACTCTCTGGCCTCCTCCACTTCGATGGACCTCTACAAACCTTACCTGGGCAAAAACAACACGCCCGCCCAGGATCTGTTCGCGTCCAGGCTCATCACGGTGGCGTGGGGACTGATTATCACGGCGTCCGCTTTCCTATTCGCCGTGCTTCAGCTCAGGGCCGAGGAAGAACAACCCGCCGTCGTGGAACTGGGCCTTGAGATCGCGTCCTACACCTACGGCGGCCTGCTCGGCGTATTCACGCTGGGCATCTTTTTCAGCAAACCGAAACGCATCGACGCCATCGTCGGCTTCTTCACCGGGTTGGCGGCGTTGCTTTACATGGTTGAGGGCCCCATCCAATACGCGCTTCCGGGTGCCCCCCTCCCCATCGCGTGGCCGTTGTATACGCTTATTGGCGCGGTGATCGTTATAGCTGTAGGCCATGTTTCCATGTGGATTCGAGCGTACTTCGGGCAAAAGACTGCTGAATAATACCTAGCCTTGAGCGTGTTGCGGCGCTGGCGGCGAGTGTGGGACGATGGTATCTGCGTCACGCCGGCATCTTGCCGGCCATTGAAATGCATAGCGCGTGGATAGTGTCCAGGTCAGTAGTACGGAGGGTGAACCCATGAGAACGAGCCGTGTTTTGATCGCCATGGCGCTTGCTGGGACAATAGTGGGCCTTGCAGCGTCGGCGGAGGAGGCGCCACAAACAGACCTTGTGAGAGGAAACACCGAGTTCGCCATCGCGCTTCACCAGCGATTGGCGGAGGAAGGCGAAAACCTCGTGGCATCGCCGTTCAGCATCTCGAGCGCCCTCGCCATGACGTACGCGGGAGCGGGAGGCGAGACCGCCGCGCAGATGGAAGAGGTGCTGCGTTTCGCAGGCGAGGATGTTCACGAGGCCTTCGCCGCGTTAATTGGAGCGTTGCGGGAACGTGAAGCGGAGGAAGATTACGAACTCGTGCTCGCCAATGCCTTATGGGGACTAGAAGGATACGATTTTGCGCCCGCTTTTCTGGAATTGCTTGAAACCCAGTACAAAGCGCCCCTGCGCGAAGCCGATTTCGCCGGGGATCCAGCGCGGGAGGCGGACCGGATAAACGCGTGGGTTGAAGAACAAACGCAAGAGCGAATTCAAGACATCATCCCGCCCGGCACGCTCAATCCCTTTACGCGGCTCGTATTGGCCAACGCCATCTATTTCAAAGGCGCTTGGGGTGAGCCGTTCGAAGAGGAGGCGACGGAATCCGAGGCGTTCACGCGCCCGGACGGCGCGGAGGTGGACGTCGACATGATGCGGCAGACCGAGCAGTTCCGATACGCCGAAGTCGATGGTGTTCAAGTGCTGGAGCTGCCTTATGAAGGGCGTGATGTGGCCATGCTCCTGGCGCTGCCCGAAGCCCATGATGGGTTGCCGGCGCTTGAAGCGGAACTGACAGCGGACACGGTGGAACAGTGGGTGGATGCGCTGAACCGCGAGCGAGTCGACGTAAAATTGCCCAAGTTTGAGTTCACCACGGAGGTCCGGCTGGATGACGTGCTCCAGGCCATGGGCATGCAGGACGCCTTCTCGCCCGAGGACTCTAATTTCTTGGGCATGGCCCCCGATGCCGATGACCTGCACATTTCCGCCGTGCTGCACAAAGCCTTCATCGACGTGCATGAAGAGGGTACGGAGGCCGCCGCCGCAACGGCCGTGGTTATGCAAGTCACGGCCATCATGCCCGAGGATGACCCCGTGGCGTTTCACGCCGATCGCCCGTTTCTGTTCTTGTTGCGTGACCAACACAGCGGGAGTATTCTGTTCATGGGGCGCGCCGCCGACCCGTCTGCGTAAGGCGTGCTTTCGAATTTTGTGAAGGCGGACGGCAATACCACGTGAAGCCGAACAGCATGACTACAAATACGGACCAACAGTTGCTTGACCAAATACGGGAGACGCTCTCACGGGAGGCAGGTGACCGGCTTAGCCGCATTATCCTGTACGGCTCCCGCGCCACACAAGTGGCCAAGAAGGACAGCGATTTCGACATTTTGGTTGTTGAGAAGGGACCGATTTCCAAGCTAGAAGAAAGCAAACGGTTGCGGTTGGCGATGCGTGATTTCCCGTATCCCCTGGACGTGTGGGTGATGGGCGAGGAAGAGTTTGAGGAAACCAAGAACGTGATTGGGGGGCTGGCGTATCCCGCCAACAAGTACGGGATCGCCCTGTAATGCGAAGCCCGGAGCAGGTGCGATGGGACTTCGTGCAGGACTGGCTGCGCAGGGCTGAGGACGATCGGCTGGCTGCGAAGGCGCTCTTGAGGCAGAAATTCAATGATTACGGGGTTTCGGCGTTCCATGCTCAACAGTGCGCGGAGAAGGCCGTTAAAGCCTATCTAGTCCGGTGGCAAATTGAATTCCCGAAGACCCACGATATGGAAAGGCTTCGAGAAATCGTTGCGAGGGAGGATGAACAATTGGCTCAGGACTTGTTTGTGGCCGACGCCCTTACCCCATACGCCGTGGAATTCCGGTATCCGGGCGAGTTTGAACCCGTCTCAAAGGATGCGGCGGAAGAAGCCATCGCCCTAGCGGAGAAAACGCATCGAATCATCCTTCAAAACCTGAAGGATTACCTGAAAGCGGGCAGACCGGAGGCCTCCTGAACTACAGGCGGCCTTCCGCCGAAAGGAGAAGCGAGCATGACACTTGATCGCCGGGATTTTCTCAAGAAGATGGGCGCGGGGGCGGCGTGCGCCCTCGCCGCAGCGGCCCTGCCTCGCGCAGCCGCCGCCGAACGGCCGCCCAACGTGCTGTTTATCGCCGTAGATGATCTTCGTCCAGAGCTGGGCGCCTACGGAAAGGAGCACATGGTCACGCCCCACATGGACCGGTTAGCCAGCGAAGGCCGCATGTTCGAGCGACACTACGTACTCGCGCCGAGCTGCGGGCCATCGCGATACGCATTGCTCACGGGAAAGCATCCCACGCCCGAGCATCCGGTTACGTATGGGAACGGGGCTTTCCAGTTGTATGAAGAAAGCGTAGGCCCCTTGTCGATGCAACAGCATTTCCGGGATAACGGCTATCATACGACGCTCATCGGCAAGATAAGCCATACCCCCGACGGGTATCGGGGCGGCCAGGACGTCCGGGAAAACCGCGATCAGAATCCGCCTCAGGCGCCGGGCTGGGAGGTCATGGATACGCCCACGGGCCAGTGGAACGACGCCTGGAGCGCCTTCTTCGCATACGCCTTTGGGGAAACACGAACGCCCGGCGAAAGCCCTCCCTTCGAAGAGGCCGAGGTGGAGGATAGGGGCTATCCCGATGCGTATCTGGCCGATGCGGCCATTGAACACCTGGTGCGACGCTCGGCGAGCGATGATCCGTTCTTCCTTGCGGTGGGCTTTTACAAACCTCATTTGCCCTTCAATGCGCCGAAGAAGTATTGGGACCTCTACGATCGGGACGCTATCGATATCAGCGACGTGGATCCCTACGTGCGCACGGGCGGCGAGTTTTTCGGCAACTATGACCACGAAGCCTCCGATACCGAGGATGACGATTACGTGCGGGAGCTGCGCCATGCCTATTACGCCGCCACAAGCTATGTGGACGCCCAAGTTGGCCGGGTCCTGGAAGCCCTGGACCATCTGGGCTTAAACGAGAACACGATAGTGGTGCTATGGGGGGACCACGGCTATCACCTCGGCGAGCTGGGCTATTGGGCCAAGCACACCTTGCACGAGTATTCCCTCCGCGTTCCGTTTATCGTGCGCACCCCGGACATGCCGCACCCCGGCGAATCCGCGGAGGCCCTAACCTCGACGGTGGACATCTATCCGACGCTGGCTGAATTGTGCGGTCTGCCCGTCCCGGACCACATCGAGGGCGAGTCATTTGTCCCAATTCTGGAGGATCCCGAAGCCACAACCATCGACCGCGCGTACAGCGGCTGGGGCCGGGGTTCGCAGCACACCGTGCGCACGGACAGGTATCGCCTTATCGAAAGCAACGGCGATGTGCGCCTCTATGATCACGAGACAGCCCCCGGTGAGCGGGAGTGCGTGGCCGACGACAAACCGAAGGTGGTCGAACGGCTTGTGAACAAACTCAGGGAAATGCCTGGCCAGCCGTAACCATGGAAAACCACACCCGTTTGTGCGGGGTCGGTGATTCCGCACAAACGGCCCCAGGCCGCTTCGGGGTGAGATCCGAATTTGCCGGGAAACCACAAAATATGGTATACATAACCCAGGAAAGAGAGGGTCACGGCACAAGGTATTAAAGGAGGGACTTCCTTGTGCCGAAATATGCAGTAGTGCAAGAAGACGACGTCCGCTTCTACCGCGGGCGTGGGCGAAAGGAGCATACTTATGGGTGGCGTAGAGGGAATTGGCGGCTCGCATCACGGGCTGCCGCCGGATCGATCCTACAACCATCGGCCTCAAAATGCATCGACGGACGGTCCGAAGGCCCCTCAGGATGGCGTGGACCTGAGTCCGCAAGCACAGGCTGCCGCGCACACGACCCGGCTACTGGAAATCGCCAGGAATCAACCCGACATCCGCGCCGATCGCGTAGCCGTGGCGCGGGAGAATATCGAGGCGGGCCTTTACCAGCGGCGCGATGTCGTGGCCGTGGTGGCCGAACGAGTCGGGAAGGCTTTGTCATAAACCACGGGCCATTTTTGATAGCAACAACACTTGAACTGGGCGCTCGCTGGATAGCGCCCTTTTTGCTGTGCATTCTCTTGACTGCCTGCGCCTCCATCCCCTCGCCCACCTTGCCTTTCCGCGGCGACACCGAAAAGGGATTGGCTTCTTGGTACGGAAGTCAGTATCATGGACGCCAGACGGCTTCCGGAGAGACTTTTGACATGGAGGCCATGACGGCGGCTCATCGCTCGTTGCCCTTTGGGACGCGGGTGCGCGTTTTTAACCAGAAGAATGGCGAATCCGTTGACGTCACGGTAAACGATCGCGGTCCTTTCGTGCGGGGACGCATCATTGACCTCTCCCGGGGAGCCGCCCAAGAGTTGGGAATGGTAAGGGACGGCCTCGTCCCCGTGGAAGTCCGCGTATTGGAAATGGGCGATGGCGAAGTGCAGACGGCACGCCGCGGCTTGAGCGATTATCTGCTGCCGTGGCGCTGGTTCTAGCGGCTCGCAGGATTCCTGACACGGACGGCTTCGCCGCCCGAGGAGGTGCGTGATGAACAACAAAACGCCGGCCGTAGTATTGCTCAGCGGTGGGATCGACTCGACGGTCCTGCTCCATAATCTGGTCAAGAACCTGGCTTTTGGACCGATTCATACCCTGAGTTTTCA
>JAWOFY010000375.1:0-2990 GCA_046497285.1 Candidatus Hydrogenedentota bacterium | reverse complement strand
ATCTGGCCGTATTCCAGTTCACTTTGTTGTGCCGTGGTCGACGTGCGCAATGAACGACGCCGGATGGCCGCAAACGCCCGGGCGGCGGCATTCGCTAGAAATTCCTTCAACGGCATATCGCCGGGAGCGTCCATGGCTTCCTGCATCAATTCTTGCATTTTGCCTTGCATGGCGTGACTTACCTCATCCCGGAACCACTCTCCATGGACGAGGGTCTCCGCGAGAGACAACCTCACCCCCAACCGGGCGCACAGCTTTTTCAGCGCCCGATACACATCCCCGCGCACCGTATGGATTTCCTGGGGTATGTATTCGGCTTCTTCCAACGCCTTGAGAAGACAAGGTTGTAGGCGTTCCTCAAGGACATCCATCAACACCGTTTCGAAGGCCAAAAATCGGGGGGAGTCCTTTGTGCGTTCCATCACGGCAAAACAACGTGGCAGCTTGAACCGGAAGTGCCGGGCTATGTCGGAGTGTGACGGCGGGGCTGGCATGGAGGCTTTAACATAAAACGCCTCGGCTTCCCAGACGGTTCCCTTACGGCGCGTCAATTCATCGGCCAAGCGGTCCACTTCGCCCTCATCTTGAATATCCATCACGCCGGTCTCCATCCAATCTGGCATGGATTCCCAACGATCCACCCAGCGGCGGCCGCCATCTGGGCGCTCTTCGGCGACTCTGACGCGGAACAACGCCTGCTTGGACTCTTGTGAGGCAACGGTTTCACCCATCGCTCCCCACGGATTCTGAACCACGGCGAGGCATTGCTCGATCCCCCGTTTGAGGATATCCACATCCTCGCGGTAGATACTGGCCGGCAGCCACCCCGCTCGCACGCTGAATAGCAACGGAACCAACTGTCCCTTCTTGCGCGTGTACCCCAGCTCTTTATGCTGCTCGCGCGCAGATTGAGGCATATCTTTCCATTCTTCCAAAAGCACGACCACGCCGTCGCAGGCCGAGAATAACGTCTCCACACTCGGCTCCTCGCTGGCCGCGTGCAGCGCGCTCAAGAAACCCAGCCATGCGTCCTCGCCTGGGGTAATGAAGACAAGGCGATATGTGGATCCCTGTTCAGGCGGGGGCGCGCAGCAGTATATGCGTTCACCCAAATCCGGGTCATCGATCGCCAGGAGGCCATGGTCTTGCAAAGGGGAAAATACCTCGTCCGGGGCGAGCCTGTCACATAACTCAAGGCACTCCCTCCACACCTCGGACTCCGGACAAAGACGAGATTCGGATTCCATTTCTTCAGACATGTGTATGACCTCATTCTGGCGGCAGCCGCCACACGTTTGCTCTCAGCTTAGTAGTGCGCCAAACGTAAACTTGTTGACCGCCGACGTGAACTCGCTCGCAAGTGGCATGGCCTTCCAGGCCATGAATCACGGGCTGGAAGCCCGCGCCACCTCACGGCCAAGGCACACCGAACCGAGACTACCCATAGTTCTTGGGGCTGACGGGGTACTAGGCAGCGTACGTGAAGTTGTATTCCGCCTCCTCTAGGGAAGGCGCGGCCCGATCCTTATCCGAAACGATTTGGGGCTCCTCGGGCCACGCGATGTTCACCTTGGGATCCGCGTAGTGCAGGGAGCGCTCGGCCTCCGGCGTATGCACGCCCGAGCATTTGTACACCACCAACGTTTCATCGGCCAAGCTGAGAAAGCCATGGGCGAATCCCACCGGGACCCAAAGCGCCTCCCGCCCCTCGGCTTCGAGCGTTCGTCCATACCATTGCCCAAAGGTGGGCGAGCCCCGCCTCAAGTCGACCGCCGCGTCAAATATGGCGCCGCGCACCGGCATGACGAGCTTGCCCATCCCGTGGGGATCAAGCTGGTAATGGAGACCGCGCAATACGCCCCGCGCGCTCTTGCTCAGGTTATCCTGCACGAAGCGTTCGCGGAAGCCCGCTTCGGCGTACATGGGTTCGCTATGGATCTCCGAAAAGAAACCGCGGTCATCGCGGGCGAGCCCCGTTTCCACGATTTGGACGCCGAGCAATTCGGTGTCCCTGACCTTGACAGGCATGGGCATGGACGTACGCGCTCCTGAGGATTGTAGATTCTGGCGGGGCGTTCTTCCCCGGACCCAACTGCCCGGGTTGCCGTCACCGCCGGTTCTCTGTCTACTTCTTCCCGCCCGCCGCGGGGATTTCCTTGCGGGTGCGGGCGCTGAGGATCATGGTGTCATGGATATGAAAATCAGAGACGGACTCAACCGCGATCTCCCGTTCAAAACGCGCGCTCAAGTCCTCCAACAAATCCTTGTTTTCGTTGCGCAGCCGCCGGGCCACGTCGGGATGAACTTGCAGGATGATGCGCTTCTCCTTTGAATCGCAGAACAGGCTTTGGAGCCGCCGCACCACGTCCAGCGTGATAGTGGTCACGGAACGCACCATGCCGCCGCCCTCGCAGTACGGGCATGTCTGCGACAAGGTCTTGATAAGATTATGCTTGACCCGTTTACGGGTCATTTCGATCATGCCGAGTTCGTTTACCTCGGACACCGTCGTCTTGGCGCTATCGTGTTTCAAGGCGTCCTGCAACCGCTTGATGAGTTCGCGTTTGTTGCGCTCATATTGCATATCAATGAAATCAATCACGAGGATGCCGCCGAGATCGCGCAACCGCACCTGCCGGGCGATTTCATCCGCCGCGTCCAGGTTCGTCTTAAGGACGGTATCCTCGAGGTGTTTCTTACCCGTGTACCGGCCGGTGTTCACATCGATCGCGATGAGCGCCTCGGTCTGGTCAATGCATATGTGCCCGCCGCTCTTGAGAAACACCTTGCGTTTAAGGGCTTTGGCTATTTCATCCTCGATGCCGTATTTCTCAAAGATGGGCCGCCGTTGCCGGTAAAGCTTGACCCGTTTCTTCAAACTGGGTGCGAAGGTGTCCAGGAAATTGAGGATGCGGCTGTACTCGGCTTCCGCGTCCACGGTTACCTTTTGCACATCCTGAGTGAACGAATCGCGAACCACCCGAAGAACC
>JAWOFY010000293.1:0-9855 GCA_046497285.1 Candidatus Hydrogenedentota bacterium | reverse complement strand
ATCCGCGCTCGCGCTCACCGGTTTGTCACGGGCCACGTTTTCTACCCCTTCCGGCACATGGATCGGCTCCCGCTCTTCCCAGGAAAGAGGCTCCAACCGCTCGGAAGTGTATGTCAGGGGCGAACCGGAGTAGGAAGGATCCGGCAGCTCGTAGTCTAGTTCCACCATCCCTTCCTCGGGTTCTTCGGTCTCCTCCTCAGACTCCTGCGCAGGTGTGGCGAATGAAAATCCCGCGCCGACCGCGCACACGAGCATGGTAGTCACCACAGCGCGCCACCAAGATGTGTTGTTCCGTAGTGTCGTATTCTGATACATGGTGCGTGATCCTCTCCTTTAGTTTTGGAAACTGCCACCCCGCTTGTTTAGGGCTGGCTTTCTCCGGCCTTAAATGGGGGGGAGGGCTAATCAGCACTGCCACCCGCCCACTGAGGCTTTCACCACGATACTATGTACTCTACGATTATCGTAGCATACCCTAAGTTGTTGTGCAAACATATAAGAAGAGTGCGAGGGCGTGGCACACGGTCTGCTCAAAGGTGTGCGTAACACAGCGGGGCATGGGCCTCGCAGGACGGATAGCGTACGATTGGATGTTCTTGCGAAGCGGCGAACCATGAAAAGCGCGGAAAAGAAAAGGCCAAGCCCCGCCATTAATGACCTAACGGCGGGGCTTGGCGAAAAAAGGCGCGCTCACCTGTGGCGGGTTGCCAAACGCCGGGTTACGAGGACTTCCCGTAAACCTCTACTTCAATCCAGTGGTTCCGGTCGTTCCAATCGTTCCCGTTGCTCCAGAGCCGCACGTAACGCGCCTCTACGCCGTCTGCCTCAACAAGCCGGCCCTGGTGCGTGGTGATGTACTCGGGATCCTCGCCTTCCCCGAAGCCAAGATTATTGGCGTAATCGTTATTGAACAGGGTGGTTACATCCTCTTCAAACTCGGGGTCGTTGGAGACCTGAACCACGACGTCGAAATACACCCGCTCGGACTCGAAGAACTGCCAGAACAGAATGGCGTAGATTTCATATTCGTCCTCCAGGTCAATCTGAATCCATTGGGGACCATCGGGAAGTTCCACTACATTATCTGGATCGTAGGACTTGTCGCCATTTACGATGTCTTCCAGCTCATTGTAGCGGGGTTCCACGCTGGCCGTTACAGGCTTATCGGAAGCCACATTTTCCACGCCTTCGGGCACGTAGACATCGGGCCGCTTTTCCCAGGAGAGAGGCTCCAGCCGCGGCGACGTATAGTTGAGGGGCGAGCCCGAATACGAAGGATCAGGCAGTTCGTAGTCCAGCACCTCCATCCCCTCGGGCGGTCCTTCCTCTTCCTCTTCTTGGGCGTGGCCCGCGAACGAGAATCCTGCGCCAAACAGGCAAAGCGCTGCGACTGCGGCCAAAGAAAATGCGGTCTTCCATAATGGTGTGTTCTGATGCATCTTTTCATCCTCTACTTGGTTTGTTTTAAGGCATGCAACTCAATTGGACTCACAGCCTTTTGGGTTCAACTGTGGGTTCTTATAGCATACCCTGGGCCTTGATTCAAGCTGACAATGGATGGCGCTACTCGCCTCAGGGCCTGCCAGACCTAGCCGCTGAAGCTATTGAATAAGACGTTTTGAGGCGAGCGATTATTCATTCCGCGCCGTCCTCGTTTGGTTGGAGGGGGGATATCTCCAGCTTAAAGGCGAACACGCCCCTCGAGCGCATGGGAAAGGGTGGCGTCATCGGCGTATTCAAGCCCGCCGCCCATGGGAACCCCGTGCGCGATCCGGCTCACGGCGACTCCCTTGGCCCCCAGTTGACGGCCGAGATACAGGGCGGTGGCTTCGCCTTCGGCGGTGGCGTTGGTGGCCACGATGATCTCGCGCACATCTCCTTGCTCCACGCGTTCCATGAGACGGTTCACGGTGAGTTCCTCCGGTCCGACGCCTTCCAATGGATTCAGCGCGCCATGCAGCACATGATACAGGCCGTGGAATCCGCCTCCGCGTTCAATGGCGATGGTTCCAGCGGGGCGTTCCACCACGCAAATTACGCCGTGGTCCCGCCGGTTGCTGGCGCACACGGCGCACGGATCGGATTCCGTGAGATCGCAGCAGATGGAACACGTTCGGATGCGCGCCCGAGCGGTCTTGATGGCCTCGCTGAGGCGTTCGGCTTCTTCGGCGGGGGCGCTCAATAAGTGCAGGGCCAAGCGTTCGGCCGAGCGTTTGCCCACACCCGGTAGGCAGCGCAAGGCTTCCACCAGCTGTTCCATGGATGGCGCGTTTACGAGCATTGAGATGGTGTTTTGTGGGGGTTCGAGGCAAAAAACATCGTGGCCGCTTCAGGTTGCGCCGCATCCCGCTCCGTGATTTGGGACCGAGCTGGGGCCTGCCGTGGAGCCTTTCAGTGCGTGGGGCGCGAGACTACCGCTCCTTGACAGCCTCGAAATGGCGTTGACGGCATGCTTCCCATTCGGTGAGCTTATCCTGCCGGGTTAGTAAGTCCACGCGATCCAGAAAGATCACCCCGTTGAGATGATCAAGTTCATGTTGGATGATACGAGCCAATAATCCCTCGGCTCGAAAGTCAAGGTTGTCGCCCTTTTCGTTGAGGGCTTGCACGCGCAGCCGCGCGGCGCGGGGAACTTCGGCGTAAATGCTGGGAAGACTCAAACAGCCTTCCTCGCCTACTTCCCGGCCGTCCGATTCCAGAATGACGGGGTTGATAAGGCACATCTGTTGGGCTTGCTCAGGTTCACAAAGCACAAAGATTCGTTTTGACACCCCGACTTGCGGCGCGGCGAGTCCCACGCCCTCGTATTCGAGCATGGTGTCGAACATATCGTTCACCAATTTTGCAATTTTCGGCGTAACCGAAGGGATAGGGTCCGCAACCGAGACCAATGGTTCATCGGGGTAAAGCGTTACGTTAAGAATCGCCATTGAATTCGCTCCTTGCTATGCCTTTATGGTATCACGCCGCGTTGCCCTAGCGCCACCGCCGGCCTGTTTTCCCAATCGCCGTTTAGGGTGATAGAAGGGCGTTTACATGCCCCGGCCCCTCTGGTAACCCCCTGGATGGGTCCGCTCCCTTTTGGGCAACTTGTGCTACCCCCATGGAGGAACCTGTGAGAGGATGGTGTTCCTTGGAACAGGGTTCTTACGCGGCGATGGGGCCTATCTCCTAGTCCCACCGTCCGACGGGCCGCAAATCCGTTGAGGGCGCTTCATCCATGAGATCCTCCTCCTCAAGCGGCGTACCTACCAAGGCGGGTTCCTGTTGCCAGACTTCCATCTCCTCGTCCGCCCCGTCTGGGACCGTGATCCGGTCTTCAAGGCGGATGAGCATGGGCTCCAAGGGCTGGAGCGGACGGGGGAACGTCACATGGCGGGCGCGGATGAGATCCCGGCCCCCTGTCCATCGTCCGTAAATGTGCGCTTGCACCGGTTCGGGCCGCAGGTTCACAAGATAAAGGTAAGGTTGCCCCTCGTGGCGTATGAACCGGCTCCGCACCCCTTCCAAGGGATAGCCAAAGGGGTTGGTGGCCCGGGGGATGTTGCGGAGGTGGCCTTGGGAATAGGCGGCGTCCATGGCCTGCAAATAATTGGCGGGCGTGTCCCGCCCGCGCAACGCGAGCGTATGCCGTGTTGGGCTAAGCACATCCCGCTGCGCTTGCCCCTGCGCGTCGTACGGGATGAGGGTGCCGGTCCGCACGACCATCCCGCCATCGTCCACATATTGCTTGATGGCCGCGAACGCTTCCGCGGATACCGCCAGGGTTTGGGGGATGACCAGTACGCCTACGTCGTCGAGATCTCCCGCGGCGCATTGGTCCTCGGAGACGAACCGGAAATGGTACCCGCTGAACGAGATGCCCTCCACCGCGCGCAAGGCTGATTCAAGGTAGGGGGAGCCGTCATCGAAGATCGCGCTGGGCATGCTCCACAGGATGGCCACGGGGGCGTGCGCCGAGCGAAACGCCTCCACAATGGGGCCCAGCCGGTTTACATCAATGCCGGCCGCAATATAGCCTTCAAGGAAATCGGGGCGTTGCGCCACGCTGTATTTGTCGGGAGCGGCCTCGCGATCCCACCCGGTTAGCGCCGAGCCGCTTAAGCCCGCCACGGCGCCTTCCCACACCACGGTGCGCGCGTAATCGGCCGTGCGCCGGCCCCGCAAGGGCTCTTCCGAGGACAAGACGGAGTGCTCAAGGTTTAAGAGAGGGCGGGAGGGGGCGAACGAACGCAGCAGGGTGTACAGCGCCAGCGGACCGGGATGTTCCATGGCGTACCGGGAATCGTCCAGCCTGTTGGCGACCTCCGCGCCCACCACGTCAAATAGGGGGCTGAGCGCTTCCCGGTCAAGCCCTCTGCGCGTGTCGCCTTCGGTAAAGGCTCCTTTGGGCAGGGTAAGCTCCAGCACCGAGTCGGGAAACACGTCGCGGGCGCTGGGCTCGAGCTGGGCGAACATATCGAACACCCGCTGCTGGTAGTAGGTCTGGAGGTCGTATTGATAGACGGAACGCTCGCTGTCCCACCACAGTTCAACTTCGTCCATGGACCGTAACCGGGTTTGCCAGGCCCGGTTGGCTTCGTGGCGATCTTCGTAAACGCTTTCCAGATGGTTCAGGAACCCCTCCCGGAATTCGCTGGACTCCGGCTCGAACGGCGGCGTGAATTGCAGCCCTAACGTGGCGAGCGCGGGCGCGTTGCGAATAGCGGTTCCCAGGCGCCCCCATGCTTCGATTCGGCTTATGAGGGTGGAGGCGGAGAATTCGTCTATGCCCCAATCCTCTTCCGCCTCTTCGGCGAACGGGGACGGAAGGCGAAGCGATACGTTCATATCGGCGGCGCGGGCATCGTCCAGCAGGTCCCGAATCCGCTCCACCTCGTCCGCGGAAGGTCCAGTTGCGCCGGGATCATCAAGTTCCAAGGCGGCGAAGTTGAAGCCGTACGCGGTGAGTTCATCAAGGGATTCGCCCATTTCGATGCCGCCAGCGGGGCCGAAGAGGAAGGCCGGCGCCCCGTCGAGTGCGAGATACCCATTGGCGGGCCGTGCGCCGAGTTCGCTTAGGAGGGGCGCCGGCCGAGCGTGTTCTGGGCTTAACCGGCTGAAAAGGAGCCGGCCGCGGACCCGGTCAATGCCGCGTTCGAGATAGTCCAAAATGTAGGCCCCGTACAGGTTGTCGCCAGCGTCGAGCCTTTGCTGGCCGTACTCGGCGAATTCCTCAAGCAGGGCTAGGCGCATGCGGGCATACGGATACGCCCCGGGCTGCGTGGACATGGCCTCCACATTTTCGTGAAGATCACCTACGACGCCCCGCGCCGACGCCAGCCCAGCGGCAATCTCAGCAGGCGCGTAGTGAAACAGCGTGAGTTCTTGCCATGCCTCGGCCGCGCCAGGGCGGGGGGCGAGCGTAAAGCGCGCGGTGTAGACGCCCGGCTGCAAATCACGGGGGTCCCACCGGAACCGCGACGGGTTGCGGCCCTCGCGTCGCTGAAAAGAAACCGCCCCACGCAAGACGGGTTCATCCTTGCGATTCCTAATCTCAAGCTGCACCTGTGTGTCGCGGAAAACGGCGTCGCTCGCCACGTGGCAGGTCCATACAATGGGCTCGCTCGCTGGATACCGGTCCTGGTGTTCGACACTCACCTCGGTCCCCGGCTCCCCCATGGCGTCGCCCGGCGTTACCCAAATCTGCCTGGCCTGCTCAGGCTCGGCGGGGGACTCAAGGTCGTCCGGGGCCGGACGAAGCGGTTGCAATTCCGCGTCCCCCACGGTCTCCTCAGCGCTGGCATGGTTTACGCCCGCCATTCCCAAGGCCGCCAAGCATACAAGCGCCGCGCCGGCGCTGAGCCGCCTTTTTGGTAGTTGACGCATCCCTCTTGGGGCGGAACCCGCGCTCCAACGTGCAATAAAACAGGACATCCCTTAACCCTTCCTCGGTGTATAGCCATTTTGTTTACAAGCCAGCGACTTGCAGAAGTTTCTCGGTCCACGATGAATCGTGCTGAGAATCGTTGGATAGTGCTCAAAATACCCGGTATGGTAGCCGGTTCGCGGTGACAAGGTGGACTTCTCATTCAGTTCTGTAAGTCGCTCAAGCGCCCGCCATTCTAGCCTAGAATAAGAGAAAACCACAACGATCAAGGCGGGCCCTACTCGCCGGGTAACTCAGTCCAATCTCCATTGCTCCCGCCGTGATTCGCGCCTGAAGCCGAAAGTTAGCCACGGACGGCGGGGCAGGCCGTCACGCCGGCATTTTAGGGCTTCTTGCTCACGCCCCCAAACAAAAACCTCTCGGTGACCCCGGCGCTACTTTTCGCCGCCGCTGGGCCACAAGCCAACTACATTGAATATAGCTAAAGTTTCTCGCGTCAACAGTCGATAGAGGTTTCTTGACCAGGGAACGCCGTGTTTCAATTTGGATACGTAGATAGACAACGCCGCCGCCGGCCAGCGTGTTGACCGGTAGCGGAAGGCCTCTCTTGGTCCCCATTTCCCAGCATTCGGAGAGAGGAACTCAATGAGATGCGTAACGATATTGAAGTTCAAGTGTAATGCCTTCGGGGGCATTTGGATGACGGAGGGGGCTTCATGTCACTAATTCGCATTTTGCAGAGAGGTCGAGGGCCGCTCAATGAAACCTTTTTTTCGTCTGATGGATAAACCCTTGCAGATGGCATTGGGTTCCCGAACGTGGCGGGAGGCAACTTTTCGAAGAGAACGGGGATGAAACAGAGAGATAGGGGCGGGACGCGACCCTTCTCCATTGAGTTACGTGCCGCCGAAGTGGAATAAAGGAACAGTATTGAACAGTTTCAGAGGTAAGAGGCGCCCCACAGGGATGGCCTCCCACACTTCACCACTTCCTTGAAGAGCGTTGAGCGTCCATCAACACGAGTTGGATAGCATATCCTGGTGACAATGCGTAGTTACGAACGAAGCTAAAAAACTAGCGCGGAGGTAAGGGCCATGCGAAAAGTCATGAACATCACGACGGCAGCAGCGCTGGCGCTGTTTATAGGCGTCGGCGCGTACGCGGAATACGCGATACCGGACGACCAAATCGACAACCAGAAGATCTACCTGGGAAATCCTGCTGATTTCGAGAAGGCGGGTGAAGTGGATTTCATGGAAGTCGTGAAGGCGACCCCTGAGTATGAGGAAATTCAAAGGAAGAATATTGATCAGGGGACGGGTGAGTACTGGATAAAAATGAATACGGCTTCCGGCCGCGCCGAGCAAGCGGTGGTTAGCGTGAGCACGGAAGAGGGATACGACCTTCTGACGAAGCAAGGCTATCTAGCCGAGGTAGACGAGGAGATCCCTGTTGAAGATATCACGGAGCAAGTCGTCTCTTACATAGAGGAAGAGTGACAAGTAACCTGGAAATCGCGGCTTCAAGGGGTCTTAGAACCCAAAAACGGAGCACTGTGGTGAGAATAGCAAAAAACAGCAAATTGCGACTCAGGCCCATGATTCTGGGTGGAGTGGGGGCCGTATTGCTGGTGGTGTTGACTGCCGGTTGTGTGAGCGGTCCCCGCTCTACGTCGCCCGAAACGCGCGGAGGACGGCAGACGCTGGCCGACAACGGGGCCGCCGAGAAAGAAATTGAGCAAGCCCGCGAAATGCTGAGGGAGGGTGATTACAGTGTGGTGATTCCCCGGCTTCAGCATACGATGGAGAAGTATCCGCGGAGCGAGGCGGCCAAGGAAGCGCGGTACCTGTTGGGGCAAAGCTATTACGGGATTTCAAACTATCGCGATGCCTCGGAGATGTTTCGGGAGTATTTGCAGGTGGCCCCGGATAGCCCGCAGGCGGCGGAAGCCCGGCGGCTCATGACGCAGATTGAGCAGGAATACGAAGCGGTATTCCCGAGTGTCGAGCAATTGGAAGAACGTATCGCCGAAGTGCGGGCTGAACTCGAGGAGAATCCGGGGGATGTGGGTAAAAGGCTTGAATTAGCCGATGTGCTCTGGCGTAAGGGAGACTATGAAGAGGCCGGCGAGATTTACGAAGAAGTCGTCGCCGAAAATCCTTCATATGCCGAGGAATCCCCGATATCCAACCGTGTCGAGGTACAACCGGAGGGTGAAGTGGCCCTGCTCACGCCGTCGGAAGTTCAGCGGCGCGAGGTGCGGGACCGGCCTTTGGTGATTACCAATGTGGAGTCCTTCCGGCCTAGTGCGAGCCGCGATCTTTTTACACGCGAACATCGGCATTATGTGGTGAGTGGTCAAGCGCTCAATCGCAGTGACCGTACTTTAAATGGCGTCCAAGTGCGTGTAACGATTTACGGTTTTGGAAACGTGGTTTACGATACCGAAACGGTGAACATCGGCCAGCTGGGGCCTGGAGAGAGGCGTCCGTTTAGCGTCCGGTTCCGCGACTTCGACACCATTGAAAACATTCATCGCCACGAAGCCGTGGGTACGTTTGAAGGATGAGGTCCATTATGCGCAACAAATCGATACGTAGGTGGGGTGGAGTAATCTTGATGGCGGTCGGCTTTCTTGCGGCGGTCCCGGCTGTCGCCCAATCGCCGACGCAAGCTCCCGAACAGGTCAACGTGACCGCCAAGATCATCGAGTTCCAGAGCACTAAAGGGGTGGAAACGGGGCTGAGCGCCTATTTCCGACACCAGGACGCCGGTGAACCCGTCGGCCGCGTGTCGGGAACGGAAGGGATAATCGAAAGCGCTGATATTACCTTTCCCGCGCGCGACGCCGCCATTACGGTGTTCTTGGACAGGCTTACCACGCACTACGGGAACATTGAGATGGTGTTGCAGGCTTTGGTGGATGAGAACCGGGCCTTTATCCTTGCCCGTCCGAGGGCTATGGTGCGCGTTGGGGCCGAGAATCCCACCGAGGTCAAAACGGTGCGTCAGGTGCCATATGAAAACACGGTGGTAGTTGGCAACACCCCTGTGCAGGTTACCGATTTCCGCGACACCGGCGTAACCTTGAACATATCCGTGCCGGAAGTGATTAATGACGGCGATAATTGGATGAGCCGGGACGATACCTACATTAAGTTGAACGTCACGGCGGACGTGAAAGAGTTAAATTAAACCGATTTTGGTCTACGCTCTCTGGAATATTTTCATCGACTGAAAAGTCATAAGTCGTAGCCTTAGAAAGTTCCGTTTTAGTATCGAGATAAGCATCGTTTAGAAACACCTTCATGCTTTCAGGCTTATTCTCCATGGAGAAGGTTGAAGCACCCAAAGCGTTATCGATAGTTCCGAAATGTTTGATAAGCCCGGCAAAGGTAATCGGCCCCACACCATCGGCATTTAACAGCTTGAGCCAGTTATCTATACCTGCGGAGTTCAATTGATTTTGCATCTGTGAATCCCTCAGTCAGCTTATTGCAGTTTTATTCTCTGCAATAAGCAGGTTCCGTCAACAAAAATATACCGTTTATATGGAATTTTCAAGCCGGGGCCGGAAACAGCCCTGTCAGGGTTGAAATACGAATTTCTTTACTCCCGGTAGATGGGATTAAGTCGATTGACGAAAAGGTAAACGAATAGAAGAGGTTGGCTGCGTAAGCAGCGGCAGGGGAGAGCTTTAATGCTTTAATCCATAATGCCACAGCAACGCTCATCTCAGAATTTTTTAAGTACCCGTGCATAAGTTCTGACCAGCCCCTTTAATCCCCAATACACAGGGGCTGCAACGAAGAAAAACGAAAAAATCTGGTTGCGGCAAAAAAATTTTTTCCGGGGAATTTTCCAATTATCGGGGTTAACGGGCGTAATTTAACAGAGGTTTGGGAAGAAAGTTGATTCCCCTGACCGGCGTATAGATCAGGATTGAAAAGAATGGCAAGTATACAAAATCGAATGCTTCTTTGCCA
>JAWOFY010000288.1:0-5309 GCA_046497285.1 Candidatus Hydrogenedentota bacterium | reverse complement strand
CCACTGTGTGGTGGATGACTCTTTCCGATGAGGAGCGGGAAGCGCGGCTGAAGCGCTGGGAACAGGAAGACCTCGAAGACGATGAGGCCAGCCTAATCTGGGACACCTGGCGCTCGTTACGCCGTTGGGCGGCATTTGACCGGGATCGCGTTATCACCCTCGGCCTGGACCTTCAGGGCGGCATTGATATGGTGCTTGGCCTTGACATGGAGGAGATGGACGAGGAGCGGCGCCAAGAATACCTGGATCAAGGATACGAGGAGTCCGATATCGTCCAGGAAGTGCGGGACGTGGCCTTGCAGCGTATTCGCGACCGGGTGGAGGAGTTTGAGGCGCGTGAGCCCGTTATCCGCCCCATGGGCGAGGACCAGATTCACGTTCAGTTGCCGGGTGAGCAAGACATCGAGCGGGCTCAGCGCCTGGTGACGCGGACAGCCTTCCTGACGTTCCATTCGGTGGCTGGAGCAAACGAAACGCGGCAGATCTTCCGGAACATCGAAGAGGAGTTTCCCGGCGAGTTCGAGCCGTTTGTGAGCCGCCGGGGGTTCGAAGGTGTTCACCAAGTGCCGGTGGAACACATCGATCGGGTCCGGGATGTGCTTGAGCGGGCGCGCGAGGTGGAGGGACTGATTCCCGAGGACAAACGTGTCGCCCTGAGCCAGCCCCCCAATCCGTGGGAAGACCCCTTTTATCAAATCTATGTGCTTGATGACGAACCGCTCATGACGGGCGAGGGCCTGCGCATGGCGATGGCCCGGCCCGACCAAGAAGGCATCGGCGCGCAGTGGCAGGTGCTGTTCGAAAACGACGCGCAAGCCGCCCAGCGTTTTGGCCAGGTGACTGAGCAACTTCTGGGTGAACCCATGGCCATCGTGTTGGATGGCCGGGTGGTGTCCGCGCCGACCATTCAGTCGCCCATCAGCGATTCAGGCCAGATAACGGGCGATTTCACGCAAGAAGAGGCCCAGGATCTCGCAATCGCCCTGAACTCTGGCAGCATGCCCGTACCCATTCGCGAGGAGTTCACCGGGGTCGTGGGCGCGTCCCTTGGGGCGGACTCGGTCCAACGCGGTGTAACGTCCGCCTTGGTCGGTCTCGCCATCGTGTTGGTGTTCATGGTCGTCTACTACCGGTTCGCCGGTCTTCTCGCCAATGTGGCGTTATTGCTCAACGCCCTATTTGTGCTGGCGTGTTTCGCCTATTTCGACTTCACCCTAACCCTGCCGGGGGTTGCCGGATTCATCCTGACCATCGGCATGGCGGTGGACGCTAATGTGCTGATCTTCGAGCGCATCCGCGAGGAGTTGCGCAATGGCAAGTCGTTGCTCTCCGCCGTGGATAGCGGATACAGCCGCGCCACCGTGACCATTCTTGACGCCAACGTCACTACGCTTATCGCTGCTGTTGTGCTGATGCAGTTCGGGACGGGGCCGATTGAAGGGTTCGCCATCGCGCTGAGCGTGGGTGTTGTGTGCAGCGTGTTCACGGCGCTTGTCGTAACCCGCGCCATATTCGATGCCCTTCTCAACCGCGAGTGGCTGCGGGACACGTTGGCCATGATGACTTTCTTCAAGCCCGACAGCGAGTATGAGTTCATGGGGCGCCGGAAGATCGCGGCCATGGTCAGCGGGGTGGCCATTATTGCGGGTCTAGCCACCTTTGCCTATCGCGGCGAGGACAATCTGGGCGTGGATTTCACCAGCGGCACAAACATGGTGGTGGATTTTCAAACGGAGGAGACCATCGGCGTGGGGACCGTGCGTAGCGCCCTCCTTGAAGCAGGATTCCAGGAGCCCATGGTCCAGGAATATGAGGGGGGGCTTTCCGGCCACAATCGGTTCATGGTTCGAATTGGTGAAGGAAACTTACCCGGCTCTGAAGAAGCGGAGGAATTAAGGGAAGCAATACCCGATCAGGAGGGCGGTGAGGGCGAAACCGGCGATGATGAGGACGGCTTCGTGGACGTCGGTGTCACCGCGATGGTCCGGGGCGCATTTGCGCCCTTGCTTGAGCAGACCGGCGCCGGTTTGCAATTTGATCGCATTGAGCGCGTGGGGGCGGCCATTGGCGACCAACTCAGATGGGACGCCATTCGCGCCTTGACCTTCGCCCTCATCTTTATCGTGGCGTATCTCTGGTTCCGATTCCAGCTCACGTTCGCGCTCGGGGCCGTGGCGGCCTTGGTTCACGATATTCTCGTGACAGTGGGGCTTTTCGCCCTCACCGGCCGCGAGTTTAACTTGCCCGTGGTGGCGGCTTTGCTCACCATCATCGGGTATTCGCTCAACGACACGATCATCGTGTACGACCGTATTCGCGAGGACATGCGGTTGTATCGCGGCCGGGGCATGACGTTGGGCGAGATCATGAACTTGAGCATCAACCAGACCCTCGGCCGCACGCTGGTGACCTCCACGACGACGCTGTTCGTGCTGCTCGTGCTGTTCATCTTCGGCGGGCCGGTCATCAACGACTTCGCCTTCGCCCTTATTGCGGGTGTGATTGTGGGTACCTACTCCTCCATCTTTGTGGCCAGCCCCATGGTCCACTTCCTTAGCCAATGGCAGAGTCAGCGCTCGGCGGCGCAAAGCGCGTCTGAGCCCAAGACCAAGGGGGGGGAACAGGCGGCGCCGGAACGGGCGCCGCGCAGGGGCCGGTACAAGCGCAAGAAACCCCGTAAGAAGAGCGAGGAACTCGAAAGCGGCGACGAAACCGCCAAGTAGCGGAGCCGTACTTCGTACTTGCCTGAAACATTCAGCGCCGGAACTCCCCGAAAGGAGGGGATTCCGGCGCTTCTTTTCGGCCAGGTGGCGCATTCGGCTATAATGAGGGGAAAACAGCGTTGATGCTCTGCCGGATCACCCGGCAGGAGCGCGTTTTCCAAAGCGATTAGGGATGATTTCATGGCGCCAGAGTCCGCACCCCAAAGCACGTCGCCTCGCCGCAGACCACCGCGCCCGCGAGGCGCCGCACGGATCATCGAGACCGTCGCGGCGTACCAGAAGACGCAGTTGGCGGCGGCGGCGCTCCTTGTAGCCGTCTTAACGAGCGCCGTGTTCGTCAATGGGATGGGCGCGCCGTTCCACGCCCTGGACCGCGAAGCCGTGGTGGAGAACGAAGCGTATCATCGCATCGCGTCTCTCGGCGAGGTCATGGCCGATCCGGACACCGCGGCAGTGACGGCCCTCGTGAACGGGGTCACGTGGCGGTTGTTCCCGGACAGCGCCCTCGCGTTCAATATCGTAGGGCTAGCGCTGCACGTTTTGAACGGCGTGCTGCTGGTGTTCCTGAGCCGACGGCTCTTCACGCAATTACCCCCAATCTTTCATTGCGCCGCTGGCCTCCTCTTCGCCGTTCATCCCTTGGTGACGCAGAGCCTGTACGTTATTGAAGCCCGTGGCGCGTTGTTGGGGTTGTTGTTCGCCCAAGTGGCGGTGCTTAGCTTCCTGCGCGCTACGACCGGGCCCGAGCTTCGCCTGCCGGCGCTCATAGGGGCTGTGGTGGCCTTCTTTCTGGCTTGGGGCAGCCATGAGGCGGTCCTTATCCTGCCGCTCATACTGTTGGCGTTCGACTTCACTCTGCGCGGAACGCCGGGGAGGCGCCGGTTGGCGGCGCATGCGCCCTTCTGGGCGGCGGCCATGGCGTTTGTGGTTACCCGCGCCGCGTCGGGACAAGGCGTGCTGAACGGTCCTTTCTTCAGCGCGTTTGCGGGAGAACCCGGCCGGGTCTTGGTGGCCATGACGGAACTCGTTCACCTGACGGCGGTCCCGGTGGGACAAAGCATCGTCCACGACTGGCCCGCGCCCGTGGGCGTGTTTGGCCCGGGCGCCTTCGGCGGACTTGTTTCTGTGGGCGGATTGCTTGTGATAGGAGCCGGCCTAACCGTTTGGCGGCAGTTGCCCGGCTTGGCGTTGATTTGGTTCGTCCTGTTCCTTATAGGCGGTTTTTTGCTCGACTCCACGGCCGATCCCACGAGTGAGGAACGGGCTTACATCGCCTTGGCGGGCCTGACGCTCCTCGCGCCGTGGATCATCCAATACGCCCTGAAGGAGCCCAAGCTGAAGGTGGCGCTGCCGGCGGTGGTGGGGGTGGCGATCGTGGCGGCGGGCGCGGGCACGGTGTTGCGTAACATGGTGTGGCAAGACGAATTCGCGCTCTGGGCGACCGCGGAAGAGCGTGCGCCGAACCGCCCCGAACCTTACGAATATCTCGGCGAACTGCGCATGCAAGAAGCTCGGTATACGGCGAACCAGATACAACAGGCCTTGCAACGCGGCGAGACGCACGTCGTGGAATCGTTGCAGAACCAAACCATGAACCATTACCAAGCCGCGGCGGAGCGTTTCGCCGAGGCCCTGGAGCGGAATCCCGGGGAAGCGGCGCTCCACCGGCGTCTGGGCGTGGCCTTTCTCCGGCAGGACAACGAGGAGGAGGCCCGGCGTCACCTTCTCGCCGCGTTGCGCCACGACCTGAACGAATACGAGGCCGCGCTTCAACTGGCGATGCAGCACGAAGCGCAGGCGGCCGCTGGCGGGGATCCCGATGGCCTTCGACAAGCCCGGCGCTACTACGCCATGGCGGACCGGATTGGCGAGTTGGAATGGGAAGCCCTGATGCGGTATGGCCTGGTGCTTGGGGAGTTGGGCCGGCCAGAGGAGGCGGCCGAGATTATCCAACGTGGTATGGCGGCAGGGGCGCCCGAGGCCTACACGGGCTACCTCAATCAAATGGCGCAAGACGCGCAAGGCTTGCGCCAAGTGAGGCGTCAATTGGTGGAGACTTTCCGGGAAGAGGACACGCCCGGCCCGCAAGCACTCCGGCGGCTCGCAAACTACCATATCGTGCGCCATGACAACCATGACGCCTTCTACCTGCTTAACCAAGTCTTACGTAGAGAGCCCGAGGATTCGGAGGCGTGGGCGCTTCTGGGGGTGGCCATGGGGCGCATGAACCAGACGGAAGAGTTCATGGCGGAATGGGACCCGCCGGACGTCCCCGGCGAGGCGTCGCCTTGGCATTACCTCGCGCGGCAAGCCATCACGCTGGAGGGTTGGGACGTGGCGCTGGCCTATCTGGAGACCCCTCAGGCCCGCGCGGCTGGCGTGGACGACCCCTTGCTGGCCACAGCCCGCATCGCCATGGAAATGGGATATTACGAACGGGCCAACCAGTTCATCGTCATGGCCATCGAGACAAATCCGGAATCGCCCGAACCTTGGCTGGCGCTGACCGATCTTTCCATCCTACTTGAACAACCCGGCAATGCCGCCGAGTTCCTGAACTACGCGCAAACCTATGGCGCCACGCCC
>JAWOFY010000256.1:0-3475 GCA_046497285.1 Candidatus Hydrogenedentota bacterium | reverse complement strand
AAAGACTATGGAACGGGAAGAGGGATAAGCTTCCCTTTTCCCCCTCATCGCAAGCCATCCGCGCTTGCGCCTGCCTTAGAGCTCCCAGCCCTCGCGGTACTCCTCGCGGTATAGGAACCGGCTGTCCTCGGGATTGCTGGTGACCTCCATGTTTTCGGGATCGTAGGTGATCTTCCGGCCCGCCTTCAGGGCCACGGCGGCGAGCAGCGCGGTCTCGTTGCACTCGGCCGCGCTGGTGAAGTTGCCAGGGGACTGTTCGCCGTTTAAGATGGCGTTGATCCATTTTTCCGTTCCGCCTTCGGTTTCATCGGGCGGCGGATCCGCGGATCCCGTGAAGGAGATCATTTTCGCCTCGGGAATAATGCGCGGCTGTTCGCAACGGAAGTCGCCCAGAATCTTGCCCTCGTCGCCTACGAACATCATGCCCTCGGGGGGCAGCTCCAAGCCGTCCTCCTCCATTTCCGGGGGATTGTGAGGCTTCATGCCCCCGTCATACCAGAAGAGGTCGAATTTGGGCGACGAGTCCGTGGCGGGGAACTTCCACCGGAAGATGCAGGAATAGGGAAACGCCACCGTGTTTTGATGGTGGCCGGAGACATTCTCTTCGTTGACCCTGCTCGTGGTGGTCCCCAGCGCCTCGATGCTGGTGGGCGGCGTCGCAATTCCAAACGTGGTGAACAGCGGCCAAAGGCTGTAGATGCCCATGTCCGCCACGCTCCCGGCGCCGAAGTCGTACCACCCCCGGTACACGGCGTGCGTGTAATTGGGATGATACGGCCTATCCGGGACCGGCCCCAGCCAGAGATCCCAGTCAAACCCTTCCGGCACGGGCGGGGTCTCGGCCGGATTGCTGGTCCACTGCGGCCACACGGGCCGGAACGACCAGTTATGTACTTCCCGGAGCGTCCCGATGGCGCCCTCGTCAATCCATTCCTTGACGACGTCGTATTGGCTTCGCCTGCTCCACGCCAACAAGTGGGTGATCACGCCCGTTTCTTCCCCGGTCTCCACGGTGCGCCTGGCTTCATGCACGATATTCGCCAACGGCTTGTGCATCATCACATGCTTGCCCTTGTTCATCGCCGCGACGGCCTGGACGGCATGCTGATGATCGGGCGTGATGATCTTGACCGCCATCATGTCCTCCTCTTCCTCCAGCATCTCGCGAGAATCAGCGTAGGCCGCGCAACCGTTGCCGCCGCTGGAGCCGCCTTGGTTCGCGTAATAGGTATCCACTACCTCCTTGCCCACGTCCCGGCCTCCCGGTATCCCGGGCAGGTCCGCGCCCCACTCGGGATCGTCCAGCACCCCGCGTATGGCGTTCCTCAGGCCATATCGCGACCAATCCACGTAGCCGGTGGGATGCTTCATGGGATCACAAACCGAGACGATGCGTATTCTCGGATCCGTGATCAGCGAGGTCAGCTCGCGCAACTGTTGCGTGCCGCACCCTATCAAGCCAAGCGTGATCTTGTCGCTCGGCGCCACATGTCCGGCCCCACCGAGAACATGGCGCGGAACCACCGTGAAAGCGCCCGCCGCGCCCGCGCGAACCAAGAACTGCCGCCTGTCCATGTCCGTTCCACCGCTCGAATCCGTACGCATGAGCCCATCCTCCTGTATCACATCCGCCATCAGGCGGCGCGGCCGCTCGTCATCTGCGGTCCACATCCGCGCCGCTCCTCTACCAGAGCACTATGACACCTTTCAGGTTTCCGGTCAACGCTGGCCCGCTAGGGAGGTCGAACCACGGAAGCACACGGAGAGGAATGAACCGCGAATGAGCGCCAATTCACGCGAATGAACCGGGCGGATTCAGAACCACGGATGGACACGGGTTAACACGGATACATTAAGTCTTCCATAAAGGAGCGACTTCCGTGTACCTCCGTGTGTTCCGTGGTTGCATCCATCGGTGTTTATCCGCGTTCATCCGTGGTTCTCTTCTTTCCCGGCGCCCGCCTCCGCCGCATGGACGCGTTCCCGGCTTTCCGTCAACGCGGGCCCGCGCCGAGGACAAAAACGATGTCAGCGCCCTGCTCGTCGAGCCGGTGTGTGAGACCGCCGTCGTCGCGGTGGTTCCGGCCCACGGAGTAGATGCGGCGGGAACCGTCCGGCCGGACCACATACCGTAAGGGTTCGTCATCAAGGCAAAACAGGTCACGGGGCACTTCATCCAAGTATTCCGGGACCAGTTCGCTGAGGTCCTCCGGCCAGCGGTCATGCTCCAGGCGGAACCGTTCCACGGCGGCGGCGGTTTGGGCGAGGCGAAGGCGTATGCGGGCGCGCCATTCGGAATCGAAGGTTCGAACTGTTGTATCTACATGCACGTTTGCGAGTCCGCCCATGGCGAGAGGCATACCCTGAAACGATTCCTGCAATTCCCGTAACTCGCGGCCGTCGCGAGGAAGGCCTTCGGCCGCATCGTCCAGCACCTTCGAATAGAAATGTAGGACCACCATTCGCTCGTTAACGGGAGGCATGACCAACTTCTCCACAATCTCCCTCAAATCCACGAGCGCCGACACGTTTTCGTCATTGGGTTCATCCCATAGATAATGACCCTCCAAGGCAAGGACCCGCTCGCCCATAAGCCCGTGGCGCATCATCCAGTCCTGCTGGTAGGGCGCCTCGATTTCCGCAAATCCGTCTTGTAATCGCCGTAGATCTGCTTCCGTTAGTGACGCTCGGTCCAACACGGTTTCAAGGGTGGCGACGGCTCGTCCCAAAATAGCAAACCGGGTAAGTTGGGCTGAGAGAATGGGCTCTTCGGCCAAGGATTCCGCTAAGGGCAGTATGGCAAGGCATGCCTCCACGGCTCGGGCGGGTTCTCCCTTCTTGCTCCAATAAAGGGCGTCGAGATGCAGCTCTTGCCCTTTGTCCCTCAGGCTAGTTAGTTCCGAAGTGTAAATAGCGGATATAACCTCAACGTGTTCCGGTCGAAAATACAACATGAAGTATCGGGCTGGACGACGGCCGTCCTCGGCGATGCGTTTGAGTTCTTCAGCAAGGGGAGAGGTCGTGTTTTCCCAGTAAGTTTCGGTGAGGGCCCAAGCCGTTTCATCCAGCGGTTCGCCGGGCTCAATGCGGCGGTTGCCCACGATATATAGATAATCGTCGAGAGACTCACGGGCTCTCGTCCGGACCTCATGCCAGTTGAGTCCTGGATTGGCTTCCTTCAGCTTATCCGCGAGCATCCCCAACACGTCCTGCCGGCTTCCTCCAGATGAGGTGATGTAATCGACGGCCACGTTCTTCTCCTGCGGGATAACCTCGTAATACGTGCGAAGATCCTCCCAGGTGGCGGGCGCGTTTTGTTCCCGGAGGTAAGCTCTATACGCCGGTTCTCCGGGTCCCCCTAGCCACACGACAAGGACCGCCGCCGCCCCCGCCATTGCCCATGCGCCGAAGCGCCAACGCGGCGTGGATTCGCCTTTCCAAAGGCTCTCGTGCTGGCGCGGGTCTTGCGCAACCG
>JAWOFY010000196.1:0-4905 GCA_046497285.1 Candidatus Hydrogenedentota bacterium | reverse complement strand
TGATGTCGCCATCCGGTATTGGCGGTCCAATGACCGTTCTGAGCCCCGCGACATAAACCGCCTGCGCCAAGGCGGTGGCCAAGGAAGACTTGCTAAAGCAGTTCCAGGCCAACAACATCCCGTTTGATCCCGCCGAAGCGCCGCCCGAATAGCGCAGGCGGCGCGTATCCACAGGCTGCCGGCGGGGCGCGGCCGCTTGGTAGTAGGCGGCGGATTCTCGTGTCCCCCCATGTCTAACAGTAGCTCAAAACTAGGTCCACACCCACACACGTGCTGGTGGATCGTTTCCGCTGTGTTCCAAGTACTTGATGCTAGGGGGTTCGTGCAGAGAACCGGCGGACGCAATCCAATGCTCTGCGCAAACTCTCTGATCGCTCTGCAGCGCGAAAGGGATCCCAATGCTCCCGAACGAAAGGGCATAGCACGGCGTTGTATCCGAGCCCTTGGGACGCAGCGGCGCCGGGCGGAGGCACAATCTCTTTACGAATGGCGCTCGGAGCCCTTCTTGCGAAATCGATCAGTTCCCTTTTCGGATCGGGCAGGGTGTCCGGAGCCTGAGGCAGCTTGGGACTTCGTTTCCCGATCAACTTAGCTATGACGTCGTGGTCGGCCAATAGCCATGCCTCGACTTCCCGCACCGCCACGCGGAACATGAGGCCTTCAGGCTTGGGACGATTGTCGAGCCACTGTTCCACGAGAGAAGGTGGGCACTCATGTTGGTCTAAGTCGGTTAACAACAAGAGGGGCTGAGATTTGGCCATGTTACAAAAGGCGTCGACACGGCTCTTCAGATACCCGAATCCGTCCCGGCGAAATCTTCGCGAAACTTCGAGGCTCGGGCTGGCGAGTTGCACAAGGCGTTCGGCCACGGTCTCGCTGAGTTCGTCTTCCGTGGCGATAACGATTTGCATGCTCACCATAGCTCCTGTTGACCAATCTTTTCGGGTTTGGTCTTAGGGAGAATGACTTCCGCCACCGACAACCCCTGCCGCAATGCCATCGCCTCGTCATCGTTAATTGACCGAATCGTGGTTCCCTCCGGTCCCGGTTCGAGTTTAAGAACGCCGCGTCCGTCAATGCCTTTGTTGCTCAGCAATGCGTCGCTATGCGTGCTGATCACCACCTGCCGTTTCCCCTTCTTCGCTTGGACCTGTTCGAAGAGCCGGGGTATTTCTCGCACGATGGCGTCGTTCAGCGAAAGCTCGGGTTCTTCAAGCAACAAGAGGGACTCGCTCTCGAGCAACGACCATAACAACCCTATCAAGCGCAAGGTCCCGTCGGAAAAATCCTCTTCGCGCTGCCAACCGGCCTTTGGCCGATGATGGGCGTAGCGTGCGCTTAGATGAGGCTGACCGGTCACCTCATCCTTTTCGAACTTGAGTTCTTTAAACTGTGGGACGGCGATAGCCAACGCCTTTTCGATTCTCTTTAATCGGGCGTCCCGTGTGTTCTTCGGGGTTTTCGCCAGACGTTGCAGAAATCCCTGCCCAAAGGGATCCTCCTCCGGTTCCTTGCCCCCAACAGTCGTGTTGTAGCGCAACAACTGAGGCACCAAATGAAGATAGGTGATACTGGCGAAATACTCGGCCAGTTCCCGGAACTCCGCATTCATCTGTATTTGTTCGAGGTACGTCTGCGTCAACCGATAGGGATCCGTCTCCTCCTCCGGGGTGGGGCGGCGAATAACTTCTTCGCCGTTCTTCCGCACGTGCTCTTCGGTAATCAGCGTACGATGCCGCCCCGTGCCCTCGCTCTTGAATCCGAGAACATATTGCCAGATGGGCGATTCCTCGGGGCTTTGGGCCAAAGCGACTTCGATGCGCACGTCGGACTGCCTGCGGGCGTGCAAGCAACGCAGCCTCTTCATGCCGCCCCGGTCCGCAACAGCCTTTTGCAGGCCGCCCCCCTCGGGCTTGCTGACATCGCGAAGGAAGCGGAACACATCCAGCAGGTTGGATTTGCCCGAGGCATTCGGTCCAAGCAGATACGTGCGCTCCCGCAATGGCGCCTCGACTTCCCTGAAGTTGCGCCAATTACGAAGTGTCAAGTGGGTGATATACATGGTTCGCCTACTCTTTCCGGGAACGCTCGCCGTTTGCGTGGGTGTAGTGGATATTTTGGCTCATGATACCTGATCCAAGAGGGCCATGGGGCAATCGGTTATACGATCTTGATGGTCGCCCCCAACACTCGGCCCATCCTAAAACTATGGATAGGGCGGGTTTGCGCCCTAGAGCTGGCTTCGGTTGGAGTTCACCATAAATGCTGCACGGCCCCTTGTCTCCGTGCGTGGATGAACTTCTAGACGACCCCGCTGGGGTCTTTTGGGTACGCGCTAGCGAGGCCAATACCGTGGCGCAAAGCCGCGTTGTTCACAACTTTAGCGCTGACCAAATACTTGGCTCCCCTGCCCACTACACTAATCGCTGGCGAGGAAGGATCTCAACTCTTGTTGGCGGGGAACTGTCGCAAGTCCGTTACGTGCGTTTGCGGCGGAGTTTGGGCAGGGTTCGGGCGGGGGGCGCGGTGATTGTCCGGCGGGGTGGGGAGAGGCGGCGCCGGGCGCGTTGGAAGGCGATGCGGGTCTTGCGGGCGGAGCGTTGGCATTGGCGGGAACGGCGCCGGAGGCCTGGGGGACATCGGCGGTCAGCGGCGTTGATGAGGCCTCGGAGGGTCCGGCTCGTTGTGCCGAGCAGGATCACGCCGATTCCGACGAGGATGAAGCCGGGGATGACGGGTATGAGCGAACTCAAGAAGCCCGCCAACATCAATCCCAACGCCGTTCCTATGGTGAGGGCGCGGCCCCAAAAAGACCGGACGTGCATGCCATCGGGGAGGAGGTCCGTGAAGCGTTCTCTTTTCCCGGTCGAATCGGGCCGGGGCGCGTTAGGTTTCCTTGATTGCATGGGCTCTTTCTTCAATGGCCGGCAAAGGCGGCGCCTTGGGCGTTTACATCCCCCGGCCCTTCGGGCCACCCCCTTCAAACGGGAAGTTTTCACATCTTTCCAGCTTTGAGTGGAGCAAAAGGGTGTTGTTCCCTGGGGTCTTTACACAGAGATTGGCTCTTTCATAGAGTGATAGACAACTTTTCCGATAGCGCGCTTGGATACGTCCTTCAACTGGCTCCAAGCGGGACAAAATACTGTAACACTAGCAGATGGGCCACGTACAAGCTGAGCAGCACGAACCCGTTGATCCGGTTCAGGTTGTAGCCTCGCCGCAACATAAACAACATCACCAGTACGATCACCATCATGGAGGGGTAGCTCGCAAAGAGCACGCGCCGCTCCACGGGCAACGGATTCGCCGTGGCGCTCATGCCCGCCACCCAGCAGATGTTGAGGATGTCGGAGCCCACGACATTTCCCACGCCCAACGCGCTCTCGCCTTTTCGCGCCGAGGCGAGCGCCGTGGCGATTTCGGGCGCGGAGGTGCCAAGCGCGATAACGGTCATGCCGATGATTACTGGCGGGACGTTGAAATGATACGCGATGCCCAGGGCGCCGTTCAGCAGCATCTCGCTGCCCAACAACACGCCCGCGAGCCCGCACAGGAAGAGCGCGGCGATTTTCAGGGGACCCGCAGCCGGCCGGCTGCTCTCCATTTCCTCCAATTGCGCCCCCAGGGCGGTGGCGGGTTGCGCGCCGCGGCGCAACTGGCGGACTTCCTTGAAGTAGGCATGAATGGAGTATACGAAGAAGCACAGGACGAGCACGCCGCCTTGCCACCGGGCGAGCACGCCGTCGAGCAGCATGAGAAAGGTCAACACAATGACCCCCGCCAGAAAGGTCCCGCTGCTTCGTATGAGACCGGGGTGCGCCGCCAGCGGCGCGGAGGCGAATACGGCGGCGAGGCCCAGGGCCACGCTAACGTCCACTATGACGGAGCCCACGGCGTTGCCCAGCGCGACCTCGGGCGTGTCCCGCATGGCGGCGAGGACGCTGGTGGCGAGTTCAGGCGAGGTGGTGGCCAGGCTCACTACTACGAGGCCCACCAACATGGGGGGAACCTTGAGCGTATCCGCCAAGCCCACGGCCCCTTCCACAAACCAATCCGCTGATTTCCACAGGACGGCGATGGCGACCAGCGCGGCCAGCACTGAATAGGGCAAGGGCCACGTGGCTGGATTGGGCATCATAGCGTGTGATCCTTGAACCACCAGTCGCCGGATAAGGCGCGGTGTCGGCTGTTTACATCCCCCGGCCCTTCGGGCCACCCCCTTCAAAGGGGGAATTTTTTCAGCTTTCCCTCTTTGATGAGGAGGAAAGAGGGGCGTTTCGCATCATCTTACATCCCCCGGCTCTTCGGGCCACCCCCTTTCTCAAGTGGGGATTTTCAGCTTTTTCCCTTGAAGGGGGATCAAGGGGGATGTTTTGCATCATCTTGCATCGCCCGGCATATGTAGAAGCGGCGCCCTCGCCGCTTAGACCACTCACTGCCTCAACAACCCTAAGCGGCGGGGGGGGGGCGCCGCTTTTTACGCAAGATCAAGCATTGAGCATCGAGCGCACGGTCTGGACCAAGTCTTCGCGGTTAATGGTGACCTGACTGGTCTTGCCCGCTTTCCGGTAGGTCTCGTGATCGGCGATGTCTTCGCGCTTGCGCTTGCCTTCGAGCAAATCCTTCACCGCCACCACGCCCTGGGCCAGTTCATCCTCGCCCAGAATAACAGCCACCGGAATACCACGCCGGTCCGCGTGGGACAGCTGATGGCGCATCCCTTTCTTCTCACCAAAATAGGGTTCCGTTCGGATGCCCGCCTGACGCAATTCCGCCGCGGCGCGCAAGGCTTCGCTCTTGGGCACATTGCCCAGGGATACAATGAGCGCCTCGGCGGAATTGCGTCAGGCGGGCATCCGAACGGAACCCTATTTTGGTGAGAAGAAAGGGATGCGCCATCAGCTG
>JAWOFY010000148.1:0-3245 GCA_046497285.1 Candidatus Hydrogenedentota bacterium | reverse complement strand
CGTTCACGTCGGCAAGGACCGTCAGCATCCCAGCCCGAAGGGCTTGAAACACAACAGCCCAGGGCAATCGCCCTGGGCAATCGAGGAACCTCATTTGCAGCCCTGAAAGGGCGTAACATAGGCTCGCAACTCGCAGCCACCTGTAACGCCCTTTCAGGGCTGGTGAAGGGGAGGCCCTATTTTCCCAGGGCGGTTTGCCCTGGGCTGTTGTCTTTTGGCCCTTTCAGGGCGGCTTTGGCTCATCGCGAAACGCTCTTCTTATCCAGCACGTCATCTCAGGTCGGGCTGATTGCGGACCTCACAATTAAACGGCCCCACTGAACGGAATCGGCCTCACTCTTTCGTGTTTAGGACCGGGATGGATTACCGGGTGAAAAGGCCCGCTGGCGTTACCTTTGCAGCCTATGCTCCCACGTGACCCACCCCCACAAAGCGAAAGCGCACCCCGCGGGAAGGGGTGCGCCTTGGCAGAAAGGAGGTAAGGATGGCAGGTTGATTAGCGTTTGGAGAACTGGAACCGTTTGCGGGCTCCCGGTTGACCGTACTTTTTGCGCTCCACCTTGCGCGCGTCTCGCGTGAGCAAGCCCGCCCTGCGCAAGGGTTGACGGTACTTTTCATCGATTTGAACCAACGCGCGGGCGATGCCCAGGCGCAACGCGCCAGCTTGTCCGCTGAGGCCGCCTCCGTCGCAACGGGCGCGCACATCGAACCGGTCCATGTTTTCGGTGGCGTCAAAGGGTTGTTTGGTCATCATCACCAACACTTCACGGGCCATGTAGTCCTGCACTTCACGGCCGTTCACGGTGATCTTGCCTGTTCCTCGCGAAAGCCGAACCCGGGCCCGAGCGTTTTTGCGGCGTCCGACGGCTACATATTCTTGACCTACTTGGGGCACGAATCGCTTCTCCTCTGATAAGGTTTGAAAAACCGAAGACGCGGGCTACTTGACTTCGTGGACTTTGGGTTGCTGGGCTGTATGCGGATGTTCCGGGCCGGCATAGACCCGCACGTTCGTGGTCAACTTCCGGCCGAGGCGGTTATGCGGCAACATACCCTTCACGGCCAGAAACATGGCGCGCGCAGGATGTTTCGCTACCATCTCGGCGTACGAGGCCTCCTTGAGTCCACCGACGTAGCCCGTATGACGGTAGTACATCTTGTCGGTGTACTTGTTGCCCGTCACCCGCGCTTTTTCCGCATTAACTATAATCACGTGATCGCCACAGTCAAGGTACGGAGTATATTGGGGCTTGTGCTTGCCGCGCAACAGACGCGCAGCCTCCGCCGCGACCCGTCCAAGCACCTTGTCCTTGGCGTCAATCACGTACCAGGCTTTTTCAATTTCGTCCTGTTTTGGAACGTACGTCTTCACAATACAAACTCCTGAAATCTTGCGGCGGATACGGGGAAAACAGCCGGACGGCGATGGGGCTTACGCCCATCGGATGGGTACTATACCAATCTGAGCGGCCCATGTCAACATTTTGCTCACGGCGTTGCAAACCCCGGATAGAAGGGTGCGCCCCGCTCAGGCAGTTTTCGTGGCCAACCATACCCTCACCAAAAAAGCCGGCACACACAAGACTATGGCCCATGCGGCAAGTGATGCGGCGTTGCGGGCCAACGGGAAACCGCTGTACAATGCTTTTTCATCACGAAAACCCATGTCCGGAGGTTACACACGGGCGGGGGAAGCTTTGTAAATGCGCTGAGTTTCGGCCCTGCTTGAGAGAGCACACTCTTAATCTTGGGAATCACTGCCTTACGGCAAGGAGCTAAACAAGGAGTAACCATGCACGATGCCGAGTTGTTTCAGACCCGCGTGGCGATGGTGCAGGCGTTTCTGCGCATACATCAGTACGACGGTATTCTATTGTCGCGAGCGGATAATTTCGCCATGGCCACGGGCGGACAGCGCAACTATGTCAATGTCGCCACGGACGGCGGGGCCTCTTCCTTGTTCATCACGAAGGAAGGCAAAGCCTACTTCGTAGGCAACAACATCGAGCGTCCACGCATCATGGCGGAGGAGCTCAAAGGGCTTACGGACGAAGTCCGCGAATTCTTATGGTTCGAGGACAGCGCCGCGGCGTTGGCGCAACGCGAGTTCGATGGGGTCTTGGTGTCCGACGATGGCTCGGTGGGAGAAAACGTACACGGGCAAATGAGCTATCTCCGGTCCATCCTCACGCCAACAGAGATGGAGAAGTACCGGCGCCTCGGCCAGTTGGCGGCGGAGGCCATGAGCGAAACGATCGCGTCCATCGAAAGCGGGCAATCGGAGGCCGACATCGCCGCCCGTCTCATCGCGGAGGGCGCGAAACGCCGCTGCACCGTGATGGTGCGCCTCGTAGCGGCCGACGACCGCATCGGATTTTACCGTCACCCCCTGCCCACCGTCGAGCCTCTGCTCAACCCCAATGGCGGCGAACGAAAAGTTCGGGGCTACGTCATGGTGGTCGGTGTGTTCCGGCGGGAAGGACTGATAACCGCCATGACGCGGTTCAAGCGCGTCGGCGACATTCCCGAGCACATCCCAGACGCCTATGAGCGCATTTGCGGGGTGGACGCGCTCATGCAAGAAGCAACCGAGGCTGGTAAAACGCTGGGCGATGTGTTCGGCGTGTCCCAACAGGCCTACGCCGACCTGGGGTTTCCCGAAAACGAATGGCACAACCACCATCAAGGAGGGACCACAGGGTACGCAGGCCGGACCGCCTTTGGAGCGCCGGGAGCAACCTTTCCTATCTTGTCCGCGGAATGGGAGCAGCAGTTTCGCGAACTGGGAGATATCACTGAGCCCCTGGGGCAAGTCTTTGCATGGAATCCCAGCGCCGTCGGCGTAAAGTCGGAAGACACCTTTCTCCTTTTGCCCTCGGGCCAGAAGGAGATCGTTACCGCAACCCCCAATTTTCCTCAAGTGGACTTGAACCGCGTTCTTGGCCGTTCGACTGCTGTAACGAAATCCGGAATTGTGGGCTGTTGAACGCGGGAAAGGCCCGCCATGGCTTTTGCGCCTAACGGAGCTTTGCCGTAGAATGACGGTTCACCCATGGGAGTGGCCGATGTAGACTGCTTCCCGAAACGAGAGTTACCGTAGATAAAGGGAGAACAACCAATGAGAGCAGCATTGACGATCTTGGCGATCATGAGTTTAGTCGTGGCATGCGCTCACGCCGAGCCCTATGTAACGCCGGATGAAGTCCCCCAAGACAGCCCCGTGTGGCTGCAAGGCGAGTATCTTG
>JAWOFY010000144.1:0-6949 GCA_046497285.1 Candidatus Hydrogenedentota bacterium | reverse complement strand
GGATTTACCCACCCCGGACCCGCCGATGAGCGCGATGAGCAACACATCCTCAAGCTGATCGCGGCGGCGGCGCATCTCCGCGATACGGTCGCGCAAACGCGGCGCCTCCTCCCGGAGAGGCCGCCAAGGACCTTCGTAGGCCGCCACGGGGTCCAGCCGAGCCAAGAGCCGGTTCAGACTTTCAGACATTGCAACTGGGCCTCCCGCATTTCGCGGACCTCTTCCCCGCTCAGCGTTTCCAAGGCTGCCTGGATCTCCCTCAGGGCCATCCCGCCGACATGTTTCTCCAGCGCCCGCGCGAGGCGTTCCTGTTGCTCGATCTTCCACGGCGAAAGAAAATCAAACCAGCGGTCGGCGAACTGATGTTCAATCACCCGGGCCGTGAACTGTTCGACCATCGGCCACGTCACCACAAAGGTCTCCGCCACGCCGATGCCCGCCGTATAGATAGATAGGGGCACGGCCGCCGCCGCGGGCGCTGGAGGCCATGGACTCGATTTTGGCCGTCGCGCCCGCCGCCGGTTCGCGCTCTCGTTCCACCACCGTTCCAGCATGTCATGGGCGTGGGCGCGAAAACAGGTCGAGACATTGTCCGTCAAGAGCGCGTC
This sequence comes from Candidatus Hydrogenedentota bacterium, assembly GCA_046497285.1. Taxonomy (GTDB): domain Bacteria; phylum Hydrogenedentota; class Hydrogenedentia; order Hydrogenedentales; family SLHB01; genus SKRY01. Next base: position 6,341 of record JAWOFY010000144.1, on the reverse strand, counting down.
CCCAAGCACGGCGTCCAACGCTTCTTTCTCGTCAAGCCCGCTCAGCCCCGACTCGATGAGATGTTTCGCTGGCTCGCTGAAGTCCTGCGTCATGGAATGATACTCGGCCACCAGGGCCTGGGTAATGCGCGTGATCGCCTCGGCATGCCGCCGCCGAATGAGGGCTTCTTGTTCTCGCGCGTCAAGGGGATGCTGTTCCCCGCTTCCCCCCCGAAACGAACGCGACACACGCCGCCCCAACCCCGCCGCGCCCCGGTATACCGTGTGACTCGCCGCGCCAATGCCGCGCCGAATGAGACCACGCTTACTCTGTACAAATTCGTGGAAGAGTCCGCCGACGGCCGTGCCGGGAATCGGGTCAAAGCTCTTGGCGTGTTCCCGTGCGCGCTGGCGGAGCGTATCCAGGGCGTGTTGAAGCGTGGCGGCCTGTTCCTCGGCGCGATCCAAAAACTCACCGGCTTGCTGCGCGAAATGCCGAACCGTCTCTTGGTACACGCGCTGTTTGATGGGACCGGCCTCGAGATCCTCGAGATACGCCCGCAAATCGCGCCCCTGGCTGGTGTCGACAATCGCCCCTTCCAGCGATTCGGCCACGCGGAAATCGTGGGCCAACAGGAAACCACCGGTCTCGATCTCCGCCTCGCTGGCGAATTCGGTCAATTGCCGCCGCGCCACGGCAAAATCGTCACGCGGATCCGCCTTGTTCATCAACGGCGCGACTACCCGGCCCGCCATCCGCGCCTCGCGGAAAAAGCGGACCACGCGCTCGTCCTTGTACTTCTCCCCCGTGAGCACCGCGATGAGCACATCGCCCGCCGCCCGGATATGCTCGGCCGTCTGCCAGTTGATGGTGTCGATGGAATCCACGTCTGGCGTGTCGAGTAGCACCAGCTTGTCCGGCAGACTGTCTTCCTCGACCACGAACAACACCCCCGCCTCGCCCTTGGGATCGGTGACCTCCTCCGGCCGCTCCACCCGCTTCGTGGTAAACTCCGGCACAAGCTTGCCCTCGAGACACTCCGCCACCCGCCGCCGATTGCCCGCAAGGATGGGGAAACGTGTCGCCGCCGCCGTGGCCAACACGGGACTTGCCCAGCGCCCGAGGAGAAGGTTGAACACGGTGGACTTCCCCGAATTGGTCCCCCCCGCCACCGCCGCCACAATACAGCCCTCGCCCGCGAGATGCGGCGCCAACTTGTACGAAAGGAGGTCCACCCACTCTTCCGCGCCATTAAGCACATGCCGCCGAAGATACGGGTCGCGGACGCTCTTCTCTTGAAAGCGCTGGAAAGCGTGGTGAAATTGGGTCAGCGCATGCCCAAGGGATGTGTTCATAGCGGCTTAGTGTAAGCGCAAACTACCTCTCTACGCAATCATTCCCGGGAAACCCCTTGTGTAAGAAGATGGGATAGGAGCAGTTTTCACGGCGAGACGTCCCGGAATGATCCCCAAATTAAACCGAAGTTCCGGGACATTCTAGCCCGCCCTATCTCCGTTTGCCCCAATGAATACACGCGTTTGTGAAGGCAGGGCCCTTGTTTTTAATGCAAGTTGTACCCATGTAGCGGCAAGATGGTCAAGACCGCTATCGCCAATCTCTCCCAGTGTGCGCCCGAAGCTTTCGAGGCGTTCCGCCTCGCGCTGCGCGGCGTGGGACTGGCGTCCAAAGAGGACGTCTTCGCGGTCGAGCAGTCCCTCCCCCACGGCCACGTCCAGGCGGTGCTGGACACGATGCGCAAGCTGGGGGTGGACGTGTTGCTGGCGTCGCGTCCGTGCCGCGAGCGCGACTTGGTCATGGCGATGATCGCCCAGCTGCTCTTGGGGCCGTGTTCGAAGCTGGCCACGACGCGGTTGTGGCGCGCCACGACCTTGGCCCGGGAATTGGAGGTGGAGGACGCGGCCGCCAACGCGTGGTGCGACGCCCTGGATCGGCTGGTGAAGCGGCAAGGGCGCATCGAGAAAAAGCTGGCCAAGCGCCATCTGGAAGAAGGCGCGGCTCACGAAAATCGCGGGCGAAGTGGCGCGGCGCACCAAAAAGCTCTTGAGCGCCGACGCAATCGGCGTGAAGGTGGGCAAGGCCGTCAATCGCCACAAGGTCGGCAAGCACTTCATCTTGACGATTCAGGACAACCTGCCGCGCTTCGAACGCGACGAGGCCTCCATCGCGCGCGAGGCGCAACTCGACGGCATCTACATCGTCCGCACCAGCGAACCCGCGGAGGCATTGAGCGCCGGGGACACCTACAAGAGTCTCGGCCAACTCGAGCAAGCCTTCCGCTGCATGAAAAGCGTCGATTTGCGCGTGCGCCCCGTTCGCGACCGGAGCGAGGCGCACGTGCGCGCCCACATCTTTTTCTGTATGCTCGCGTACGACGACTTGGGGACCCCGCTGCAAGAACACCTGCCGTCCCGGCCAAGGCAAAACCGAAATCCGATTCGAACAGACGACAGAGCCTGCCGCCTTCCAAAGGCGCGTCTTCAACCTGCTCGGCTAACCCTGCAAATTGAATCTCGCTACCCCCCGAAAGAAACGAAAGGGGTTACGCCATTTTCTTCGCTGGAACTTCCGGCTAGTCCAGCGTGCGGATGCGCAGATTGCGCCAAGCCACTTGGAACGGTCCTTGATCCTCGCCGATGCCATGCACCTGAAGGCCGATGAAGCCCTCCGGGAAGTCCTCATAGATTTCCTCGTGCGTCATGTCTTCGATCTGCTCGCCGTTGATGTAGGTCTGGATGCGCGGACCCTGCGCCACGACGCGGTATTCGTTCCACTCGCCGTTCTTATACGTGCTGTGCGTCGGCGGCGAATTCTTCGAGGGATCCGACGGGTCCTTTGACAGCCAACCGTGGCCCGTGGCTTCGCCATAGATGTATCCCGATTCGCCCGGGCTGTTTTCGATCTCGACCTGCGGGCCATACACACGCGCATCGTGGTCGGATTTCTGCGTGGGCGACTCGTCTTCCTTGCCCTTCTGCAGTGAGCGGATCTGTACGCCCGAGTTCAATCCCTCGTCGCACATCACCTCGAACTCGAGCTCGAAATCACCGTAATGCTTATCGGTGCAGAGGAACGAATTCGGACTGCCCTGTGCGGTTTCGCCCACGATAGTCCCATCCTCGACCGTATAATTCGCCGTGCCATTGCGCTGCGTCCAGCCCTCGAGCGTCTTTCCGTCGAAAAGACTCTCCCATTCGTCCGCCTGCGCCGCCACGCAACCCAGGGCAACCGCCAACGCCATTGTGCATACCATTGCTTTCCGCATGTCCCTCTCCTTCTTTTTTGTCTGGCGGACACGTCCGCCGTTTCACGTCTTTTCTTGCGCGTTCATTCCCATCCCACCGCCGCCCGTGCGGTCCGCGCCAACAAGGCGCCGGGATGGGCGCCCCCCTATTCTAGCCCGCCCCCGCCAGCGCGTCAATCCTTTTCGCGCCGCTACTGGATCACCAGCTTGATGCACGCGTCGTACGCGGTTTCCGGGTCCACCGCCTCGAGTTAGAGCTTCGCCTCTCCCTTCGTCATCGTCTTCGGAAAAGGCTCCGGCCCGTTATAGAGCACCGTGGACGGCTGCCGCGTATAGGACAGCCCCGGTGTTTTCAAAAGGGGATGTACTCGTCAAGTGGTGTTTCTAGTATGCGGATCCACTGGATTCAAGTTGTACCTCCCGGAGTTCCGAACGGAAAGAATCCGCCTTCAGGGAAAACACACGGAATCGATGGGGCGATTCGATGAGGGACCCCGTTGTTATGTGAAAGATCCCATTTCGCTCTAGTTCCGTGTCGCAGTGTATATGACCGGCCAAAACCATGGAAGAACTTGAACACCGTTGTTCGTCCATGAAGAACCTCCAGCCCAATCTCGCGCTTACCCCAACGGCAAAGGCCGAACCAATCACTAAAGGCCGCCATCCCCGCGCCCCCTTGGCGCGTCAACTCAGGGGCGCGATGGTTATTCCTCCTCCCCAGCCATCCAGGGGATACCCACTGCTTCCAAGGAATAATCGCGGTACGTGGTGTAACGGCCGCGAAGCCAGACGACAGCTCCTCTGGCGTCCCCCGAGGTCACGATGGGCCGGATGTTGTCCGCTTCGGAATCGGTGGTGATAGCGGTCCACGTCCAGGTCGCTCCCCCGTCGTCCGTCAGGCCATGGAAGATCTCGTGATGGCCGCTGTCCAGCGAAACGCCGGAATCGGGGTCCACGTCGGTGGAGATAAAGACTTGGTCCGGGTCATCGGGATGAAGCGTTATAAGGCCCGCGTAGTGAAACTCGCCATGGTAAAGCTTCGTTCCGCCGTGGGCAATCTCGTGGTCGCGCCACTCCTCGCCATCCCACCGCGCATAATGATAGCGCCGGTCGTCGCCGCCCTCACGAGCCTCCAAGTCGTAGTCATGGGTCACGATGTAGCCCACGTAAGGGCGGCCCTCGGCGTCAAGGCGGATGTCGCTCGTCCAGCCCATTCGCTCCTCGGCAGCTTCAAAAAGCAGCGTGAGATCCTCGGGCCGAATGTTTGTTTCCGCCTCCTCGCTTAGCGCTCCCACCACGGTCCCATCCGACGCGTGGACCTCGCCGCCGCGGATGAAGCCGTGGTACACGCTGGCGGGATAGTGCTGGGGATGGGCGTCGGTCGTGACAAAGTGGATGGTGGACTCCCCGTCGCCAGCGTAGCGCGGATACGGCCGCCTGTTGTCCGGCATCCACAAGAGTTGGCCGCCGTAACGCCAGGTCGAGCCCGCGTCCTCCGAGATCATGTAGTTGGGATTCCAACCCACGCCCCGGTGGAAATTGTAGAGTCTATCCTCCTCGGCAAGGTAGTACAGATTGGAGTAGGTGATGTTGGCCCCAGCGTCAGCATGCTGTTCCGGCTCCCATGCATACGGATTGCCAGGCTCCTCCGAGATCCGGTACCGCATGAGCTGGTCGCCATGATGGTGGCTATAGGCGGCCAAGTAGCGGCCATCGGGCCGGGCAAACAAGGCGGGCACGCAGTGGTCGTTTTCCTCGAACCCTTCATGAAGGACGATGTCTTCACTTTCTCCCGTGGCGAATTCATACACCGTCACCATCACATCACCATTTGATGCTACCCCACTCGCGAGGAGCCGTCCGTTATCCACAATGGCCCGCTCATCCTGAAACCAACACCAGCCGCTATCCGGACTGATCGTCACCGGCTCCCGCCGCCATAAGCCTTCCTCTCCGCTCGCCCATCCAGCCGTCAGAACAAGACATCCAACCCAAATGGCCCACTGGATCCCCCGCCAAACACCTCGCTTCCTTCCGTACATGGCTCTCCTCCTGTGAATATTGAATCATCCGGTTTACCCTTCCACGCACTCTACCATTGAAACAAACCGACAGAACTCACGGAACCCAGTATCGTCGGTTTTGGCAGCCATTACAAGGAAATCTCGGGCGAATGCACGGCCTCCTGTTTAATCCTTAGTTCAACGCTGGTTTTGGTCCGGAATTGCCCTTATTTGCACACGGCGGAGGGGTGTTTGCGCGAAGGACGTCCCGGCCGCTGTCTCGATAAGATTTTGAACGAGTCCCTTGGCTAATGTGGCTAGCGTGGCTAATTTATGGGAGCATTGTCTCAGTTTACATAACCTTGCAGATGCGCGCGGACACCGATGGGGTTGTTTAGCCAGGTTAGCCAATAAGGCACTTCCTTCTACCATAGTAAACACCTGCTCACATCCCTTCCCTCCCACTGTCGGAATTCAGCCGGCGGGGGTGTTTATATTTGAAACAGCTGGATGGGCGTTTTACGGGGTCCAAAGGATGAACCAGGTGAACCAAGTGAAGGATTTCCAGGAACTCTTTCCCAAGCGAAGGCAGGTTTGGCGCCGTGAAGACGGAGAGCGAAACCTTCGCGAAACGGTTCACCTGCTTGATCCACTTCACCCAAGGGCGGCCTAAAAGGCTAAATACATGAATACAAGACGCATTCCAAAACATAGCGCAGCCTGAGCTGCGCAAGTGCGGGGCCGGATTCGTCATGGCTGGGCACAGTACCTTGTCCAACTCGACCCCGCTGTCCTCGATGCCGACCGCGGCGACCCTCGATCGCTCATCCTCTTCGGCGCGCTGTCACAGCCATCTAGCGCGGCGATGCTAAGAGAGAGTACTTCGCCGTTCCATTTCGGCTAAGTTTTTCGGTTCCGGGAGAAGCACGTCGATGCGAGCAGCCGAGAACCTATTCGACAGGATGTGCCCCTCGCTAATTAGGTCATCGTCAATGGCTCGACCTATGATGTCTATGGATACGCTGTCGATCTGTAGCCGTATAGATTCTGTAGTGTTCTGCGCTCAACGTCACGCATGAGGCGCGAGGGATGGCGC
>JAWOFY010000063.1:0-2731 GCA_046497285.1 Candidatus Hydrogenedentota bacterium | reverse complement strand
TAAACGACCGGTGTTCATGACGGCCGTCCTGGGATAATTCCCGGCGGTGTCTAAGTACAAGACTAGCTCGGCATATCGTGCGGGACTATGCACGCTGATCAGCTCGCCCTCAAGCGGTCATAGGCGAAAGCATGTAATGCCGCTCCGCTACAGTAGTGCGTACTGAACCAAAAGGAGAAGTTAATCCAACCGCCGGAGATTACCTATGCTGCCATGCCCTTACTGTAACACCCCCACAACGAGACATTTCATCTCTGAACCGGCATTGCTGGCTTGCCCCGAATGCCTTAATCCCGTGTTTGCAGAGGCCGCCCCGAATGGAGCGTCCACCGCTCCACTGCCGGACTATAAAGACATTCGTCTCCAAGTTCAGCGCGGCTCGGTCATGGAGGGCATTTTGCGAACGTTGAATAAGGGGCTGGATAAGCTGCCTGTTCTGCCGGAGGCTTCCAGACGGGTGCTGACCGTGATCCACGATCCAATCGCGTCTACCGGGGAAGTGGCGGAAGTGATCAACGAAGACCCGGTGCTGAGCGCGAGGGTTCTTAAGCTTGCCAACAGCGCCTTATTTGGAAGCGTTGAACCAATCAGGGAGTTGCACGTCGCATCCGCGCGCATCGGCATGCGCGGGTTGGTCCAGGTCGTGCAAGTTTCGGCCCAGAGCGATCTCTATACGTCCAAAGAACCGCATTTCCGCGAAATGATCCACGAACTCTGGCGTCACTCCCTCGCAACGGCCCATGCCGCGGAACTTCTCGCGGCCACGCGATCCGATGTATCGTCCGGGGAGGCCTTTTTCGCGGGCCTTGTTCATGACATAGGAAAGGTGTTGCTGCTTGATTTTATTGCGGGGCAGTACACCGGCCCCAAGGGCCGATTGCGGGAATCGCCGGAGTTGCTCCAGCGCGTAATCGACACCTTTCATCCGCTCGTAGGCCTTCATCTTACGGACCGTTGGAATCTGCCCTTCCAATACGGATTCACCACCTTCTACAGCGAGGCGCCCCATCGCTGTCCCGTGGATAGCTGGCTTCCGCTTACCCATTTGGTGTGTCTAGCCAGCCGGATCGCCGAAGTTTCTGGTTACGGGGCGCCGTCATCGGACGATGGCGATGTCCAAGCCCACCCCTCCGCGCAGCGCCTTACCGTAAACGAAGAAACGATCACGACGATCAGCCGCAAGCTTCCAAATGCCGCGGAGACACTGCTCGAGGCGGTTGCGGCTTAACGATTCGCGGGTATCGCGCTCCTTCCGGGGCAATCCCCGGCCTACTGGGCGCATGTTTGAAATGAGGGTCGGGGGCGCCACTGGGCTTAGGCCGGAACCAAGCCAGTGGCGCAGACCCGCGTTATCCCCATTTTGTGGCGTTGACCAAGTACTCGGGCCTGATCACACTTGCGGGAGAAACGCACTGCCTGATACGCTACCCTTCCTGCGTCATCGCATATGAGGGTGTTCTATTCAAGCAGCCAAAGGAGATCGGGCAGATGAGTGTCACGTTGGGGGTAGTAATTGGCAATCGGGGCTTTTTCCCGAGCCATCTATGTGAAACCGGGCGTCAAGTCATTCTGGACACGCTGTCGCGTTTGGGTATTCGCGCCATCATTCCGGAGCCCGAGGCGACGTCCTTCGTGGGCGCCGTTGAGACGTTGGCCGACGCCCGCGTGTGTGCGGATTTGTTCAAGCAACACCGGGACGAGATCGACGGCATCCTGGTGACCCTGCCGAATTTCGGCGACGAGAAGGCCGTGGCCAACACCATCCGCTGGGCCGGCCTCGACGTGCCGGTGCTGGTGCACGCCTTTGCGGATGATCCGAATCAGATGGCCATCACGCACCGGCGGGATAGCTTTTGCGGCAAAATCTCCGTCTGCAACAATCTGAGTCAATATGGAATCCCCTACTCGCTCACGCAACTGCACGCCGTGGATCCGGCCACGCCGGCCTTTGAAGCCGACCTCAAGCGGTTCGGGCAGATCTGCCACGCCGTCGGGGGGATGCGGGGTGCGCGCATTGGCATGATCGGCGCCCGGCCGGCGGCGTTCAACACGGTGCGGTTCAGCGAAAAGATCCTGGAAGCGGCCCACATTTCGGTAGAGACGATTGACCTATCCGAAATCCTGGGGCAAGCCAAGCGCATCGGCGAAGACGATCCCGCCGTGAAAGAGAAACTCGAACAGATTCAAGCCTACACCTCCGTGGAAGGGGTTCCCGCCGAAGCGGTTATGCGGATTGCGAAACTGGGAGCAGTTGTTGATCGCTGGAGCAAGGACAACGCCCTGGACGCGACGGCCATTCAATGCTGGACGGCGATGGAGGAGTTCTACGGGGTGGCCCCGTGCACCATCATGAGCATGGCTTCATCCAATCTCTATTCGAGCGCTTGTGAAACCGATGTGGGCGGCGTGCTCGGCATGCACGCCTTGGCCTGCGCCTCCGGTAAGCCTTCCGCGCTGTTGGACTGGAACAACAACTATGGCGATTCCCCCGACAAAGGGGTTATGTTCCACTGCTCCAATCTCCCGCGCGACTTCTTCATTGAACAAACGATGGACTACCAGCGAATCGTTGCGGGCGACGTAGGGAAAGAGAACGCCTACGGCACCGTGGTAGGCCGCATTCGGCCCGCCCCGTTTACGTTGTGCCGCGTCTCCACGGACGACAGCCGGGGCTGCATGCGGGGCTATGTGGGAGAAGGACGTTTCACCGAGGACACGCTGGAAACCTTTG
>JAWOFY010000414.1:0-3122 GCA_046497285.1 Candidatus Hydrogenedentota bacterium | reverse complement strand
CGCCCGTGTACCGAGGTCCCCACCATTTACCACCCCCACGACGTGCCCTTGGATTGGCAGAACTGCCGCCATGTCAGCGGATCGGCCCTTGAACGGCTTGTGATTGTTGACACCCCCGACACGGACACCGTGGTGCGCCAACATCGCCAAACCGTGTGGAACGCGCTGAAGCGGTGCGACCTCGTGATGTTGTGCGGCAGCCCGGAAAAGTACCTCGACGATGCGACCTGGTCTCTGATCCGGCCCTTGCAAGCCGAACGCACGATTGCTTGCGTCGAGACCAAGGCGGAGGAAGCGGCGGACTCCCTGCGCGAGCATTGGGTTTCCCGCATGGAGGAACAGGGATTCCGGGTGGACGCGTACTTTCGCGTGAATGCGCGGGAAGCGTTCGACCGCAAGCTGGCGGGCACGTTGCCGGCGCCGGGCGAGTTTGATTTTCCCCAGCTCGAACGCTATCTCCAGGACGAGTTGGACCGCGAGAATATTAACCGCATCAAGCGGTCGAACATCGCGGGGTTGCTTAGCAAAACGGTGGGACAGCTTCGGGAACGCCTTTCGCCCCGCAGAGGCGAACTCGATGAATTGGAGCGCCAGCTTCAGGAAGCCGAGACCAGCCTGATGACGGAAGCCCGAAACCTGGTCATGGACCGGGTCTTTAGCGAACCTCACCTTTGGATTCGCGCCCAAGGCCAAGAGACCGCTTTTCGCGCGAAGGGCCTCGTCGGCGGGCTTTACCGTTTTTTCCAATGCCTACGCGCCTTGCCTGAGCGCGCCGCGGGGTGGATGCCGTGGTCACCCGGAGGGAGTCCGGTGCGGCGAGTCGCGTTGATGTTGGGCAACCGGCCGGGGTTGGCCGAGGACCTTGGGCTTGTGGTGGACACGTTGCGGCAATCGCACGATAACGAAAGCGTCTCCCTACGGCTGGAATTCGCCCGTCGGGGGTTTGATCCGGTCGGCGACGACGGGGGCTTTGAAGTGTTCGGCGAAGATTTCGACAACCGGCTGTCCCATATCCTCCGCAGTTCAGCCAGGGTGCGCCTCATCAAGAATGCCCGCCTTCTCACAAGCTGGCCCGTTGTTTTCATGCTGGACGGGCCGCTATACGCCGTGGCTGGTGTTGGGGTGTACCACTTGGTGCGGGGATTTTTCACGGGGCAACTACTCACTGGCCCCCAATTTCTGAGCGGGGCTTCCGTGTTCGCTGTTGCCGCGGCAGCCGAGCTGATGCTCCTGGCTTGGGGTGTCCGGGGGGGCGCATGGCTGGCCCGCCGCAGCGCCATCCGGAGCGTCCGGGCGCAGTTGTTGCCCGCGGGGACTGCCTTCGCTGGCCAACGTCAAGCTTTGGAGGAGGCCCGCGGGCTGCTCGACGAGATTGAGAACATCGACGCGGCGCTGCGAAAAGGGTTCGGCGCGGCGCGTCAAATTCCGGAAACCGATGGCGCGGGAGCGTTTTCCGAGGAGACACCCGCCTTGCGACAGAGATGATATAATATATTCAAGTGTTTGGAGATGACGTCCCCAAGGAGGATGAACTCTTTGATTAAGATACTCCGCCGCCGCATTTCCTTGGCGCTCCCCTGTATCCCGGCGTCCGCCCGCCTGGCGATGGGGGCAGGGCTGTGTGTGTGCGTGGCCCTTGTATTGGCGGGGTGCGCCCATGAGCCGCCCCGCCGGGGCTCCGCCTTTACGCCGGAGTGGACTCGCGAGATTGGCGTCACGCCTCAAGAGAACGGAGCGGAGGATAATGACGGCGAAAACGGTGAAAGCAACGTGATCATTGGGGACGAGGACGGTGCGCGCGTGGAAATCGAGGATGGAGGCCCCAAATTCCGAATGGGTCAAGATGGCGGATGGGAGGCGGGAGTCCAAAGCGGCACAGGACGCGTGGGTTACCGTTGGGAATGGTGACCCTGCACTGGTGTACGGCACATTTTGGCATCCCTCTCGCATCCTTCAGCAGCGGGATTTTGCCGCAATCCCTTCAATCCTCTTCAAACGCCAGCCGCCGCCATGCAAATGACCTCCCCGGCTTCTGTAACGATAAGCAATTTCCCTTGAGCGGCGCTTAGCCCGTCAAAAACAGGCCGCGAGGCCAGGGTGTAATCTTTGATGGGATTTCCGTCGTCTGTGAACACCACCCGCAGGATGGCGCCCATTCGTCCGTCCAAGGCGGCCAAGGGATCATCCAGGGGCACTTCGTCTGGCGGTCCAGCTACAAAGAGATTCCCACCGGCAAGCGCCATCGCTTCGACTCGGACATCGTGCCATGAGGTCCAAAGTGACGGCTCGGCGCGCGTGAAGCCGGGGCCCTTGTCCACTGCTGCATCTTGATAGATGCTCCACCGCGTCTCTTCCGGCAGTTCGGGCTCCCATTCGATGGGTTCTGGCTCGCCTTCGCCCCGGTAGAACAGCGGTTCGTTCTCATTGTCGTCGGCGAACAGCAAATAGCCATCGCCGGGGAAGAACATCGGGCTGTGCCGGTTGCGGGTGGTGTAATGTTTGACCGTATAGGTGTGATCCTCGTCAAACACTAGCATCTGGCCGCTTTTCGGGGCCTGCTGGGCGTAGTGGTAACTGGGCCATGCATACGAGTACATCCACCAGGTGCGGTTGAAGAACGTTTCATTCATGAAACCGCCGGTGGCCACCAACCGCATGCCGGGCATCTTCCGGTATTCCTTCTCGTCTCCTCGTTGCGTGCCCACGAGAGGGATGATCTCCGGCTGTACTTCTTCCAAAGCCTGATCGAGCACAGTCCGCCCCATATAAATGTGCTCCCCGTCCGTCGTCAGCAAATCCGCCCTGTGGCCGTTTTTGTAAAAGGGGGGGCTGGGCTCGCTGATATCGGGGTAGGGCCCTTCCAGCTTATTTTCGTGAACCTTGTCGCCGGTCACGGGATCCAGCGCGTACAGGTATACCCCGCCGTCTAGGAAGCCGGAACGGCCCGCGGCGGCATAGACCAAGCCGTCGAGAATCAACACGCTGCCGTGCAACGGCCAAGCCGCTTCCAAGCGGTCATGCGACATGACCTGCCTGTCTTCGGGGGCTGCCCGAAAACGCCACGCCAATTCGCCGTCGGTGGCGCGAAGGCTATAGACGAACCCGTCGCGCGAACCGAAAAT
>JAWOFY010000179.1:0-3439 GCA_046497285.1 Candidatus Hydrogenedentota bacterium | reverse complement strand
TGGCTCCCGGCCAACCCGGAGAACGCGGCCCCTCCCCCATGCCCGGTGGGCCGCCTCAACAGCCCCGCCCCGGCGGTATGCCGGATATGCCGCGGCAACAACCCGGCGGTATGATTCCCGGCGGACGGTGAGAACGCGCTCATTGCTATCGCACAAGGTAATGCGAAACAACCGGGGGCACGGAGCCAAGGTGCACGCGTTGGCGCCGTGAGGGGGAATATATCTTCCCCCCTTTCGTTGTTTCGGCCGATCTACAAGTGTAACCGTTTTATATAACCCTTATTCTTCGGGAATGCCGGAAATCTCTTTTCGGCCCGCAGTTGAGGAAACCCATCGCAAAAGGAACCCCTATCCGTATGAACCCGGACGCCCCCGACGCCATTTGGGAAGCCATCCGTCAGGAAGTGGCGGAAGACGCGGAACACGAGCCCATGCTGGCGAGTTTCCTCTATGCCGTGATCCTGAATCACCGAAATCTAGAGGACGCGTTGAGCTATCATCTCGCCAGCAAACTAGGGAGTTCGACCCTTCCCGCCGTCACTTTGCGGGATCTCTTTGACCATGCCTTGCGGAGCGATCCCTCCATCGGGGCAGCGGTGCGGGCGGACGCCAAGGCCGTGTGCGACCGCGATCCGGCTTGCCGGGGATATTCCATGCCCTTGCTCTATTTCAAAGGGTTCCACGCGCTGCAAAGTTACCGGGTAGCGCATTATTACTGGATGCAAGAACGCAAACCCTTGGCGCTTTACCTCCAAAGCCGGATTTCCGAGATCTTCTCCGTCGATATCCATCCCGCCGCGCGACTCGGCCGGGGCGTGCTTATGGACCACGCCACGAGCATCGTCATCGGCGAGACCGCCGTCGTCGGCGATAACGTCTCCATGCTCCATGAAGTCACGCTAGGCGGTACCGGCAAAGAAACGGGCGACCGCCATCCCAAGGTGCGCGATGGCGTGTTGATATCGGCGGGGGCCAAGATTCTGGGGAACGTCGAAGTAGGCGAAGGGGCGAAAGTGGGCGGGGGCGCCGTGGTCCTCTACGATGTGCCCCCTCATACCACGGTGGTTGGCGTGCCAGCCCGCGTCGTGGGCGGGGCCGGCACCGATCTGCCGGCCCTGGATATGGACCATCGCTTTTCGAATAGCTCCCGCTCCATCTCCGAAGAAGAGAGACAAGACTAGACAAGGCGAAGAACGCACCACACCCGGGGTTAGGGCGCCTGCCCAACCCTGGGCGCGTCCATACAATAGCGAATCACGTCACGGATTGTACGGCGTTAGCTGTCTCGATCTCACCTTCCGGGCCAATCGCCAGAGGGCCGTCCGTCGGCCAGGAGAAGCTTTCGGCCTTGCGCACGAATTCGTCTTTTGTCATGGCGAAGCGGGGGCTAATCTCGATGGGATGCAGGACGCAGCCGTTTTCGTCACGGGGCACGCTATGCCCCGCCGCTTCCAGCCACTCCGCCCACCACTGCATTCGCAAACCCCGGGCTTCTTCAACGCTGCCCGGGCCAGTAAGCTCCTTGATGGGCGTGTATTCGTTCTTACGATGGATTTCCACCACGATTGGATTATGGCGGATAAAGCGAAGCGCGTCGAACACAAACGTCTCAAACTTATATCCATTTGGCGTCTCCGGGACAATGCGCTGCCCCGCGGTGTTCACGTACGCGATCTTCTTGTGGGCTTTGTGCCACGGAAACTCGTTGTAATTGCGGTACACTCGCTCAACAAAATCCACTGAAAGCGCGTGGATGGCCGGGTTCCCCGCAAAATGGAGGGGATTTCCCTCGTCATCCGTCTCAAGCAATTGCGGAAAGCGGTCTAGTTCGGAATACTCAATGACACGGTATTCCCCGTCACACATGCAATGAACCCCAACCTTCTCGCGCACTATCCGCTTCCGGTGCGCCTTCGAGGACATTTCAGCGCCGCCAAGGAGATGGTAACCAATGAAATAGGGGTCAATGACGTTAAGCGCCCAGTTGTCCACCTGGAAGTAGCTCAGCACATCAATGCCCCGTTCCTTGGCGTCGGCGCAAATGCCGTTTTCAACCATGGCGGGAATGACGCCGCCGTGGCCGTTGGGATTGCGCGCAAGGCGGTGGCGCTGATCCAGAAGCATGAAGCCCGCTTCATCCACACACGGGACCATGGCCTGTTGGAAAAAAATGACTTGGGCCGGATCCAGGCCAAAGTAATCATGCGCCTCGAAAAACCGGCGGGTCTCGGCCTTGTTGGCCTCGCTCACCATGATGTACCACGGCACGATACAGCCGTATTCATCCTGGATGTTGAGGAGTTTGCCCGCGTGATACTCAAAAAGCGACTTGCCCGTAATAGGGCCAATCGGATAAGCCCCCTTGGGGCCCGAACATCCTAGACGCGTCCCCTGTCCACCAGCCACGACAATAGCAGCCACTCGGCCGGCGCGAAGCGCATCCTCCCCCGCTTCAAACGCCGTCTCTGCATCAGGCCTCCCCGGTTCGGGAGGAGGAATAACGTCAACGGGTTCTATACGGTCAAAGTACTCCGGCGCGGGCTCCGTCAAGACTAGATCCTTGACCAGCTGTGTAAGGAGATCAAGGTCCACCTCCTCGATATCCCGAAGGAGTGCTTCTTGCTCTGGCTCGCGGAGGTGATTCCAGAACTGAAGAATGTGCTCTTGTCCGCATCGGCGAAGGCGATCGCGTGCTTCAGTGTATGTGATGGTCATTGGCTCTTTGTTCCTGTCCTAAACCGGGGTCTCATACTAACCTATCAAGGTCCGCGCGCCCTCCCTTCCTTACTTAAAGGCAGGAAGCACAATCCAGAGAACGCACAACGCTCCCCTATTATTCGGCAATCCGTACGATGAGCTGAATGCTGTCGGCCACGGTCTCCCGCTCGGAAACGACGGAAAACTCTATCCGCGCAGTGCGGCGGCCGGCTTGCGCATCCTGCGCCACATTAACGTCGATACCCACCGTACTGGGATCGTCCCCCGCGCGGAGGGCCGCTGTGAAATCGTCCTCCGTGACCGTCAGGTCCTCAATGTCAATAGGGCGGTCGGCCGAAACCACTGCCGAAGCGATTCCCTCCTCGCCGGGTTGAACCGGCTCCGCAATCCGGATACGCCTCGGCTCGACCTCGTGGAAAGACACCACTTCGGCGGTTACATCCACCCGCAATC
This sequence comes from Candidatus Hydrogenedentota bacterium, assembly GCA_046497285.1. GTDB lineage: Bacteria > Hydrogenedentota > Hydrogenedentia > Hydrogenedentales > SLHB01 > SKRY01. Next base: position 268 of record JAWOFY010000179.1, on the reverse strand, counting down.
GGGGGAGGCGCTGCAAGGAGGTATTCAAGCTTAAGAACGCCCGGTATGGGCCAGCCTCATCCGGCGGAGAAAAGACTGCGTTAACAAGATACTCGGGACGCTCTGCCTGTTCCCACTCCGACTCAGGGACTTGCTCGTAGTCCACCATCAGACCCGGCGCGTCCCCCAAGGGCTCCACGCCTGTGATTGAGACCGGGACATCCGACGCCTGCTGAACGCGAAGTGTTTGTTCCACGGTCTCGCCCCGCGCCACTTCGCCAAAATCGAA
>JAWOFY010000104.1:0-3654 GCA_046497285.1 Candidatus Hydrogenedentota bacterium | reverse complement strand
TCGAAGATCACAAAGATGGAGGAGAAACCAAACATTGAGTTGCTGCGTACTTCCCGTACGCCCGGGACGCCCATGAGCTCCACGGTAAGCGGATAGGTCACCTGGTCTTCCACGTCCTGTGGCGAACGGCCAGACCATTCGGTGAACACGATCTGTTGGTTCTCGCCCAGGTTGGGAATGGCGTCCACGGGCACTGGGTCGCGCGGCAGCCAATCGATGTCCCAATCGAAAGGCGCCACAGTCATACCCCAGCCCAAAAGCAGCATAATAAGCAGGACCACTACCAGCTTTTGCTCAAGGCAAAAGCGGCTGATCCGGCCTAGAAAGGAGTCGGTTTCCGGGTCCCGCTGTTGTTCCTCCGCGGAAGTCGCGTGGGAGGGCGATTCGCTCATGACAGTCTCATCTGATTAGCTCCGCGTCTTGGGGGGCCGCGTGTGCCGTTTGTTTGCTTCAGCCCGCGCTTATCGTCTCCGTTACTTCGCCGCAAGTGTACATGGCGTCGCCGAAGTACGGGTTTCGGGTTTCCTCGTCGGCTTGAAGCCAATCCGCCCCCTCGTTATCGAACGCCATGGGGCAATTCAAGACGTATATCGGGCCGAGCTGATCGCCGTGAAACCGCGCTAGCACTTCCCGTGTTTCAATCGACACGGGTTCGAAGGCCTCGCGCATACCCTCGATATCATCAGCCTCAATCATCTGGTCGACCGCTTCCGTCAAAGCCCCGGCGTGGTCTTCCCAGAACGCCGCATCTTCTCCTTCCAAGACGCCGCTGTCGACGCCGGCCACCGCATCACGCAGCTCCCCGGCATCGGTCCGGGCGCCTTCCTCGTCGTCGTCCGACAAGGCCGTCGCGGTGTCCTGATAGGCTTCCCAGACCGGCGCAATGGCGGCCTCGAAGTCTTCCGCTTCTTCGCTGGGTTCGGCTGGTTGACAGCCCGTTACCATTATTCCGCCCACCGCCATAGTAGCAAGTACGTACACGAATCCGCGCATGGCTATTCTCCTTATGTAGGTTAACTTTGTTGGATTACTGGACGGCGCGGCGCCGCCGCTCATTCCTCGATCAAGCGCTCCGCCACCGCGCCGCACCGGAACATAGTCTCGCCAAAATAGGGGTTTGCTACTTCCTCGGTGTCATGCAGCCAGTCTGCGCCCTCGTTATCAAACGCCATGGGACAATTGAGGACGTACACGGGGCTGATTACGTTTCCATGAAACGCCACGATAATCCGCTTCATCTGCTCCGAAACCGTCTCGAACTCCGTGCGAATCGCCTCGATGTCCGCGCCCTCGTGGAAACGGTCCAGGGCTTCGTATAGCGCGCCGTGCTCCTCGCTCCAGACTTGCGCGGCCTCGTCCTCAAGGAGTTGCGCGTCCGCATTGGCGACGGCGTCTTGCATGCGTTCGGCCGCCTCGCGCGCCCCCGTTTCATCGTCATCGGAAAGCGCCTCGGACACGTCCAAATACGCCTCCCATACCTCGGCCACGTCTTCCGCGAATGCTTCGGGCACGTCGAGGTCATCGGGCGGCAAGGGGGGTTCGGTATCGGTCAACTCCATCTCCACCTCCCCGCAATCGTACATGGCGTCACCGAAATAGGGATTCCGGACCTCCTCGTCCAATTGCAGCCAGTCCGCGCCCCGGTTATCAAAGGCCATGGGGCAATGCAAGAGGTAAACCGCGCCTGCATCGCCGGAGCCGAAGGCGTCCACGACCGCGGCCATCCAATCGCTCAGAGGCTCGAAGTGTTGACGCAACCCATCGAGATCCTCCATTTCCGCCATCGTGGACAATGCGGCCCGGACTTCGCCATCCGCCAAGGCCCATTGTTCGGCTGCGTCCCCTTCGAGCATGGAATCATCGATGCCATCGAGGACGTCGAGCAAGGCCGATGCGGCGTCTTGGGCGGCGCCGAAATCGTCATCGGCCAAGCCTTCCGCCACGTCAACGTAGGCGCGGACCACGTCCCCGAGCTGGTTGGTGAATTCGTCAGGGATGTCCGCCGTGATATGCAAGGTTTCGGCTAGCCGTTCTTCTTCCTCCTCCTGCTCCTCCGAGTCGGAAGCGGGGCGCATCATGCTGGGCCGGCCGCGGATCTGGAGTTCGCTGTCGATGCGGAAATTGCCGTGCGTCACAACGACCGCGCCGTCCTCAAGGCCTTCTTCCACGATGTAGTAATCGCCCACGCGCGCTCCAAGTGTAACATCGCGTCCCTCGAAGGTGGGCCTATCCTCGCCGGGGATTTCGACGTAGACCACGGCGCGTTCACCCGTGATAAGGGGCGCCGTTTTCGGAATGAGCAAGGGCATCTCGGCGTCGTCCGGCGAGGCCGCCGTATAGCCCAAATCCTCCGCCCTAACCAGCGGGCGTCCGCTGCGGGGGGATTCGCCGGGACCATCGCGTATGATCCCGGGGTGGGTCGGGGAAACCCATTTGCCGGCGAGTTCGGGCGCCATCACACGGCCCCCGGCGGCCACCTGCGAATGGACCGTCCCATGAAGAAACATGTCCGGTTTGAGCTTGCCGTCCGAGTTGTCCACGTTGGCGCGCACCCGCACCGTGCGGCGGTCTTCGTCCACAGTGGGACTGATGAACGCGATCTGGCCCTCGAACACTTCACCCGGATACGCCTGGGTAGTAAACTCGATGGACTGGCCGTAGCGCAGCCATTGCAAGTCCCGCTCGTACGCTTCGAGCTGGACCCAGACCTGGTCCAGATCCACAATGCGCATGAGGCGTTGGCCTTGGTTTACCCAATCGCCTTCCTGTGCGCCTAACTCCGTGATGATGCCGCTGGCGGGACTGTACACCCGGTACGTGTCGGCCGCCTCCCCCTGCTCCAGGATCTCGTCGACCTCGGGCGGCGTCACGCCAAGAAGGGTCAGCTTGCGCCGGGCCTGTCGCGCGAGATTGTCCGTCCCCCGCCGCTCGCCGGCCCGCGCGGCAACGAGGAACTCCTCGGCAGCGCTCAAAACCGCGGGACTGTAGACGTCGGCGAGGTGCTCCCCTTCGTTAACGCGCGCGTTGCTATAATCAATGTGGAGCTGCCGGATTTGGCCATCCGCCAGCAAGGTGATATCGTTGGTGCGCGTCTCGTCGTAATCCACCCGGCCAAATAGCCGCAATTCTCGGTCGGCAAGGCGGCGTTCCGCGGGAGAGGTTTGGATCTGCATGAGCGCCCGGGCGCGCTCGCTTACCCGCAGCCGGGGGATATCGTCATCCTGCTCCTCGTCCTCGTCGAGTTCACCCACGGGTATAAGCTCCATGTTGCAGATCGGGCAAAGGTCATCCGGGTTGGGCATGCGCACATCGGGATGCATCGAGCAGGTGTACATCTGCCCGTTCTCCGCATCGGCGTGGGCGACCTCATCCCCGTGGTCATGATTCGCGTTCTCCTCCCCTCCGTCTCCCGATATCAGATATCCCATGAAGAAAGCGACATGAATGAGGATGAGCACCATGGCGCGTCTCGCTCCAATGAGCCGGCGCCAGTCCCCCCCGCTCGGTGAGGAGGCTGCTTTTTGAGTCATATATCACCTCGTAAAAGTATTCTCAGTGCGCCAAAATGTGAACATCACCCCTTCTCCCCCCTATTCCAGACCCTCGGCATGTTCAGCCTCCTTCCTTTTTCTAGTTGACACCCTACACGGCGCC
>JAWOFY010000054.1:0-9207 GCA_046497285.1 Candidatus Hydrogenedentota bacterium | reverse complement strand
CGGAAAACAGGTGGCTCACGGCCTCTCCGTCGACATAGGTGTAGAGGTGAGGCTCGAAGGCCTGTCTATCTTGGCCGTGACAGTCCTCCAGTAGCCGGCAGACAGCGTCGTGGCGCAGACGGCGCTGCAGTTGCTCGGCGGCTAGCCTTAGCTTAACCAACGACGGACCCGGGCGGGGTTTTGCGAAGCCCCGTCCGGGTCCTTTCTTTGCGCCTTAGCGGCTTTGCGTGAGCTGGGGTAGTGTCTCACGCAAAGGCGCGAAGGGGCGAAGGGGGATGTTTTCCAAATGTAGAAGCGGCATCCTGCCGCTTTCTCAATCGCCCCAAACGCGGCAGGATGCCGCGTCTACGTTTGAAGGGGAATTCTTCGTACCGCCGGCATCTTGCCGGCACGTATATCGCCGTCTCCACATGGTTTCTTTTGCCGGCGAGACGCCGGCGGTACGGCGGGCCAGCGAGGCGGTGTGGTACAATTTCGCTCTATGAAGACATACGGAGTAGACGAATTTCTTGATCTCGTAAGCATTGGCGTGGGCCCGAGCGCGCTCGCCGTGCTCCATGCGGCGAAGACCGCGGGGTTGCGCGCGGTGGGCATCGACAAGGGGCCGGTCTGCGGCGCCTTGATGAGGCATCCCACCTATATGCGCTGGTTTAGCTCTTCCGATAAGCTCGAGCTGCCCGGTCTGCCGCTGATTACCACGGAGAACAATCCGACCCGCCAGGAGTATCTCAAGTATTGCTCGGTCTATGTAAAACATCATGGGCTTGAGATCAACACCTATCGTGAGGTGACGGCCATTGAGCGGCAGGATACGGGGTTCACGATCACCGCGCGGGATATGTTTGGGCGCGAGTACCAATGGCGCGCGCGCAACGTGGCCGCGGCGACGGGGTTCTATGATTCGCCGCGCATGCTGAACGTCCCCGGTGAAGAATTGCCCAAGGTCACCCACCGCTACACCGAGGCCCATCCCTATGTGGACCAGGAGGTGCTCGTGGTGGGCGGGGGCAGTTCGGCGGCGGAGGCCGCGTTGGAATTGTGGCGCGCGGGGGCGCATGTGACGGTGGCCATGCGGGGCGAGCGGTTCAACACGAAGTATTGGATCGAGCCCGACCTCGAAAACCGCATCGCCGAGGGGTCCATCGCCGCGTACCGCCACACAGCGGTCGAAGCTATCCATCCCGATGAGGTCGAGCTGCGGGACGCCAGCGGCGCCCGGTTCACTGTCCCTAATGATTTCGTGCTGGCCATGACGGGCTACGAACCGGACACCACGCTTGTGGAACGCGCCGGCGCGGAGGTGGACGCCTCGACGGGCAAGCCGATCCTGACGGACGATTTGGAAAGCACCGTGCCTGGCCTCTACGTGTGCGGAACCCTGACCGCGGGCATGGACTCGAATGTGGCGTTTGTCGAGAACAGCCGCGAACACGCCGAGCCCATCGTCAATCACATCCTCTCGAAATCCCAGCAACTGTAATGTGGCATATCATCCCCGGCGAAGCGGGTTGCGCGTACGCGGCGGCTCAGGGTTGCGCCGCCGTTGTGGTGGATGCCCTGCGCGCGAGCGCCACGGCGGCCGCGCTCTTTGACCGTGGGGCGCGCGAACTCATCGCGGTGCGCGATGTCGAAACTGCCCGACAAGCGCAGGCGGCATTGCCCGGCGCGTTACTGCTTGGCGAACGCGGCGGTCTGCCGCCCGAAGGCTTTGATGGAGGCAACAGTCCCCGTCTCATCCCGCCCGTGGAGGGCCGGGTTGTCGTGTTCACGACGACCACAGGGGCGGGCCGTCTGGTCGCGGTTTCGGGCGCGCCCGCCGCGGCGATGGGGAGCACGGTGAACGCCCGCGCCGCGGCGCGCTGGGGGGTTGCGCAAGATCGCGAGGTGGTGGTCATTCCGGCGGGTTTGGCGGGCGACCCCGAGTTCCGGGCAGACGAGGACTGGATCGCGGCGGTGGTCATCGCCATGGGGGCGGGCGAACCGGTGGGAGAAGGCGCCCCGGAATTCAAGGCATGGAAGGCGTTGATTGAGGAACACGGGACGCTGCGCTTGTTTCAGCAAACGCGGAATGCGGCGGGTCTGGAAGCCCTTGGCTTGGGAGAAGACGTGGCGTGGTGCGCGCAACGCGATGTGACGGACGTTGTGCCCGTGGCATCCGGCGATTCGCCATGGGGCGTCCGGGTTACCGGCGTCCGATGCTGAAGCGTGTTTGCCACTCGCGCTGGAACTGAGAGATGAGCGTTACAGTACAATCTGCTGGATAGGGCGGTGTGGGGGGCGTTTACATCCCCCGGCCCTTCGGGCCACCCCCTTCAAAGGGGGAATTCGTCCTTTCTTTGCGGCTTCGCGCCTCTGCGTGAGCTGGGGGATTGCCTCACGCAAAGACGCAAAGGCGCGAAGGGGGATGTTTTCAAAATGTAGAAGCGGCATCCTGCCGCTTTCTCAATCGCCCCCAAACGCGGCAGGATGCCGCGTCTACGTTTGAAGGGGAATTCTTCGTACCGCCGGCATCTTGCCGGCACGTATATCGCCGTCTCCACATGGCCGCGTTCCAGGCGGCGAATGCTGCCGGCGATACGTCCTCTCCCCTTCCTCAAACGTCTATTGGACTTCCCGCCCGATCAAATCAAGGAACTCCATGCGGGTGGCCTCCTCGTCGTGGAAGCTGCCGAGCACGGAGGAGGTGGTCATCAAGCTGTTCTGTTTGGCGACGCCCCGCATCATCATGCAGAGATGGCGGCATTCCATGACCACCCCTACTCCTTCGGCCTCCGTCGCATCCATGACGGCCCGGGCCACATGAGCCGTGAGGCGCTCCTGAATTTGAAGGCGGCGGGCGAAGCAATCCACCAGGCGGGCCAATTTGCTCAGGCCAAGGACCTTGCTCTGGGCGATATAGCCGATGTGACATCGGCCATAGAAGGGGAGCATGTGGTGTTCGCAGAGGCTGTAGATCTCGATATCGCGGCAAATGATCATGTTGTTGGAGCAGGCTTCGAAGACCGCTCCGTTAATGATGGCCTCGGGATCTTGCCGGTAGCCTGACGTGAGATAGGTATACGCCTCGGCCACACGTTGAGGGGTGCGGACCAGTCCCTCGCGATTGGGGTCCTCGCCCAGTTCGATGAGAAGGCTGTGTATCAACTCAGCGACGCGTTCCGTGTTCATGTAAGAAACCTTTGCTGCATTTGCTTGGTAAAGGCGGAATCCCGTTCCAGGTTTGAGGCGTCCAACGCGGCGGCCAGCCGGCGCACCGATTCGCCGGTGTCGGGCAACGTGGCGCCCGGCCAAGCCTCGGCGATGGGAACCGCCAGAAAGCTCCGAGCGCGTATCTCAGGGTCGGGGATGGTAAGTCCCTGTTCATCGACCACCCAGTCCCCGTACAACGCGATATCCAAATCGAGCGAACGCGGAGCATGAGGATCGGCGGTCCGTACGCGGCCCTCGGCGTGTTCAATGAAGCGCAACAGACCGTACTTCAGCTCCCGGGGGGGCTGGGCTGTCCGAAAACAACACGCCCCGTTGAGAAACGGGGGCTGCCCGGCTCGCTCACATGCCGGACACCAGTAGAAGGCGGACAGCCCTTCGATGGGATTTTCCGCGGCCAGGTGTTCCAATGCGGCGGAAATGTGTTCCAAGGGCTTGATATTCGATCCCACCGCCACGCACACCCGGATCTCCGCCTCAGCCGGGCTCATTCCTTTCCCTTACTATCTCCACCGACACGCTTTGAGCGAAACGCAACGCGCCGGGTTTTTCGACTTGAACTTCCACGCGCTGCACGGCCCTGTGTTCGAGGCAGCATTGCGCGACGGCCTCCGCGAGACGTTCGATAAGATAGAATGACGAATTCTCCACCAAGTGGAACACGGCCTTCTTCACGCTTTTATAGTCCACCGTGTCCTCGATGCGATCGTTGCCGCAGGCGGCGCGCAGGTCGGCATGCAGCGCAATGTGGAGTATAACGTCTTGTCTTTTCTTCCGTTCCTCCTCATACACGCCCACGATGCAGCGGACAAGCAAGCTCTCGATGCGAATGGTATCGAGCGGGCGCTCAGCCATAGGTCCCTCCCTTCATATGCCGTCCGCCATCGACATAGATGACCTGGCCCGTAATGAAGCCCGTGGTAAGCAGAAACACCACGGTGTCAGCGATATCCTTTGGGCTTCCGTAAGTCTGCATGGGATTGGTGTGGGCGTATTGCTCAAGGTACGACTCCGTTTTTCCCTCTGGGGGGAGTATCAACCCCGGCGCGATGGCGTTGACCCGGATGGCCGGCGCAAACTCGAGGGCCATCATCCGCGTGAGCGTGAACAGCATGCGCTTGCTAAGGTGATACGCCGCATGCGCCCGGTCATACGAGACGATCCGCGTGTCCAGAAAGTTGATGATGTGTCCGGCTTGCGCCCGTTTGGCGAAGGCCCGGCCCAGAAGAAGCGGGGCCAGCGCATTAACGCTGACGTTCTTGTGAAACTCGTCCTCCGTGAAATCCATAAGCGTGGACTCGGGAAAAATGGAGGCGTTGTTGATCAGAATATCGACCGCCCCCGCCTCTTTTATCACACGCGGCAGAAGGCCCGCCACATCCTCGCTGTCCGCCAAATCACACTGCGCGGTCCAGGCCTGGCGGCCTTGTCCGCGTAAGCGCTCCGCCAGTTCAGCGGCCTCATCAGCCGAGTTTCGGTAATGAATGCATACATCCGCGCCAGCCCCGGCAAGCGCTTCCGCGGCCGCCCGCCCCAACCGTTTGGCGCCTCCTGTAATCAAGGCGGTGTGTCCCACCAAAGGCAACTCGTCTGTCACACTGCCTCCCCGTTGGTTGGGCGTGTTTGTCGGCCGCGAGAATGGTAAAACCAATGGACCTCCCGGCGCATTGATTTAGCCAACACCATCGGCGGGTCAAACATTCCGCCGACAGAAAATGAGACGGCCCTTCCACTTGATGCAACCGCCGCACCGGAAGGACCGTCGTTAACGGTCTCTTTTGCTTGCTGGGCGGGGCGAACGAAATCCCCACCGCTTGCGCCGGCGTGTCAGTCGTCGTTCTCTTCAAAGCCCTCGGCTTGCCGCGCCGCCTCCAAGATATCGATAGCGGGCAAGATAATGGGCAAAAGGTTATCGCGCATGGATCCGCCGGGGAAACCGCCGCCGCCGCCACCCCGGGAACGTAGCACCAGAATCCCGACAAATTCGCCGTCTACGTCAAAAACGGGACTTCCCAGCGCCATGGACCCGCCTTCGCCCGTGGAGGGCACATAGAATTTGCGGGGATGCTCCACGACGGATTCGATGCGTCTCACCGAGGCAGCGTAATTCCGGCCCGCAATACGCCCGAGACGATTCAGGATGATGACCTGGTCTAGCAGCTCGACATCCACCGCCTTGTTCAGGTCCACGTACCGTTGGTCTTCTTCATACTCCTCGACGGGCTCAATAAAGGCAAGGTCAAAATCCGGGTCCCGCAACACCATCCGGCCCTCCACCTCGGCGCCGTCGGGTTGGATGATCGTCACACCCGTGAGTTCGGTCTCAACGCTGATATCCTGACCCAACATTCCTCCCATTCCCTGAAGAAGCGAACTCGGATCGGTTTCCGACAACGACATGACGATCAAGCCGTTGGGCGAGATCACTGTACCCCGGGCCTCTGAGGTGGACTCGCTGCTTTCGCTCCCCCGGCCGGGCATACTCAGGTTTTCCTGGATAACCAGCTGCAGGGTGACTACCGTCTCCTGCTTCTCTTCCATCAGGCTCCGGCCGGCTTCGGCCACGCTCCCGGCTTGAACCGGCATCGCTAAAGCCATGCCCATAACTGCCAACATCCCATAAAATATCGCCCGCATCGTCTTATTCCTCTTCTTGTTGGAAGGGCGGAGACTAGACCGCCTCTTCATCCCATCGGGGTTCAATCTCCAGGAACCTCATGCCAATTCCACGTCGCACCTGGATGATGACGGCCTCGGGTTCTTCGGCTTCGATGTTTTCCATGATTCTTTGGAGGCCGTCCACGTCGCTAACCGGTTCTTCATTCACCTTCACGATAAGATCACGCGTGCTTAGTTCGCCGAGATCGGCCCAACTGCCGGAGCGAACTTCTTCGACCAACACGCCTTCCTGGTCCAACTCCCATTTCTGGTCCACGCGATCCATATAGTTGATATCACGAGCGGTGAACTCGAAGTGGGGATCCTCGTAGCGCATCATTTCCCGGGCGGGACGCGGCGACAATTGCAGCTCGACGGGGATCGACTGCTCTTCTCCGTCGCGCATAACGGTAAGCTCCACTTCATCGCTTTCCCGGTATTGCCGGATGAGCGAGGGCAACTCTTCATAATCTTCGGGCTGGCTGGCCGTTAGCCGCTGCCCATCCACCGCCAGAATCACGTCTCCAACCTCAAGGCCCGCCTCCTCGGCCGTCGTCTCGGGAAGCACGCGCGTAACTCGGAAGCCAGTGAGTTCAGGCTTACCCAACTGGTCACGAATACGCCGGGTGAGGACCTGCGTATCCACGGGCAACCAGGCGCGGCGCACGTCGAGGGCGGGTTGCTCGGTGGCCTTATCCCCCAGCTCCACCACCGTGACGCGCTCCTCGCCGTTCCGTTCAAAAGTCAGCAGAGCGGGGACCGCCTCCTCCGCGTCTTCCGTAACCTTCTCCGTGAGGTTAACCAACTCCTCAAGCGTATCCACCGAAACATCGTTGACGGAGACAATGATGTCCTGACTAGACAAAGCCGGCCGCGCTTCACCGGCGGGACCACTTGAACGAACCGACGTCACATACACGCCGTCTTCATGATCGCGCTGCATTTGGCGCGCCATGATGAACGAGATGTCGCGTCCCGTAAGACCCCATCGGCGCAGCTCCTGCTGTTTGGGCCGGGCCGGCTCCCGTTCGGTAGGGCTAACCTCAAGCTCAACCTCCTCTCCGCCGCGCATCAAGACCGCCGACACGGGCTCGCCGATAGTAAGGCTGGCGGCCAGTTGATTGAACAGCGGCAGCTCTTCGTCAAACCGCACTTCAATGGATTCACCGGCGAGTTCGAGGAGGATGTCGCCGGATTGGAACCCCGCCTCTTCCGCGGGCGAATCCTTGAAGGCGCCGCTAATAAGCACCCCGGCGTCATGGGGGCTATGGTGAAGCAGCGGCTGCACTTGAATGCCCAGCCAGGCGCGTTTGACTTCGCCAGCCTCGATAAGCTCATCGGCCACTTCCTTGGCGAGATTGCCCGGAATGGCGCCGCCCAGCGCCATCTGGATTTCATTGATCCCAATGATCTCTCCATCCAGATTGACAAGGGGGCCGCCCGAATTGCCGCGATGGATCTCGGCGTCATGGCCAATCCACCGCACCAAGGCGCCCACGTTTTCGCCGTCCAACGTAAGTTCACCCCGCGCTATGCGGGGGATGATCATCTCGGTATTGCTGATGATTCCAAGCGTGACGGATTGAGAAAGGGCCATCGGGCTGCCCATGGCCAAGACCTCGTCCCCCACCCGCATCTCGCTGGAATCACCGAACTCCGCGGACGGAAACTCGCGCTCATTATCGTTTTCCAACTTCAGAACCGCCATGTCTGTCATTGCATCGGTTCCCACCACATGCGCGTCGAGTTCTTCCTTGGTCGTGAGGGTGCACTTGATCTGCGCCGCATGGGCCGCGACGTGATGGTTCGTCACCACATGGCCTTCGGGCGAAACAATGACCCCGCTGCCGGAACTTAGGTACCGTTGCGCCCGGCCTTCCTGATAGCGGATAGTAACTGCCTGGATGCGGACAAGGGCCGGTTTAACCTTGTCCACCGCCTCCTCAACCGTCCTGCGCAACGCTTGGGGCGTATCTTCGGGAAGGGGCGTATCCGCCCTTGCCTCCGCGCCACCCGCCACCATCATCAGCGCCATCAGCAAGGAGACGCCGGCGACTACGACGGCGCGCCGGCGTAACGGAGCGCAAAAGCCTACACAAAACTGGGGCATGCTATCGAATCCTTTCACGTTGACTGAGTAAAAATTCTCACAAGGAGGTGCTTCCCCTTAACACACCAAGGGATACCTCCCATTTCTGTCGGCGCTGGAATTGTCCGCCGCCGCTTGCGGCGCGCCGGCCTTCATCTTAAGGCAGGGCGGCGTCTTTACAGTACAAGAAATGATGCAAACGTGTCCAACGTAAGACCATGAATCTTGACCATGGCCGGCGGACTTAAAAATGCTGTCACGAATAGATCCATTCCGTAGGGATGACAGATGGTAGGCCGGAGTCATTTAGATACTCACCCACGCATAGAACAAGCGTACGGCATTTATGGTGAACTCCAAGCGGCCCCCGTCCAATGGCGCAAAGTCCCGCTACCCACAATTCTTGAATGGGCCGACTACTAGTCAGCCGGGCCTCTCATGCGCGTAACTCACGAGACGATCGTAGTTTGGATACCGATAAGCAACCAGGCCGCCCCTTGGCTTTCCAAAACGCCAGACGCTTTTCTTCCACGCGGAGTTCATTTGATATTCACCCGAAGCGACCTTTAGTATAATTAGTGTGTTTTTGGGGTGCGCCCGGCGCGCCACGCGGATATAGAAGTTTCGGAACCGGAATCATGAACGGAGGAGAAAAAACATGGGCCCTTCTGTGGATGGAAAGCGCGGCATCGCCGCCATGCGTTTGACGGCGGTGCTCTTGATAGCCAGTGGGGGAGGGACCCTGATGGCGGCCGCCGCCGCTGAAGCGGAAACATTGGCCTTCGAGTCCCGCACCATCGCCGAGGACGTCACCCATTGGTGGGCGCGGGCTCTGGGGGACGTGAACGATAACGGACTGCTGGACATCATCCTGCAGTATGACAACGCCCACGGCGGCCGGCTGGGCTGGCTTGAGACCAGCGACGACGCCGCGAGTTGGGCGCGCCACACCATCGCGGAAGAATCGCCGGACGGATTACGACGAACACCGCACCGATCATCAGCATCTTCTTTATCGTACCCACCGTCGAAGCGATTTCGGCGGGAACGAGCCGTTCGAGGTCTGTCGCGGTATCTGTGGTTGACATTGCACCTAAACGCTACGTTTGTAGCAGCTGCCAAGCAGCGTTTGCTTTACGCTTCCAACGGCGTTAATGCATTTGCACAAGAACTGGTCTACTCTTTATTGACTACAACAGAGGGGTGTCAGGCGGTTGCCGATTTTCGTAAGAAAACCCGAGCCGATATTGCCA
>JAWOFY010000019.1:0-9217 GCA_046497285.1 Candidatus Hydrogenedentota bacterium | reverse complement strand
ATTCTGAGATACAATACCAATTATACCGCACATACGATATCAATAAAATACAGACTATATAAAATTTTCTTTCGAAATCATTTCTTCCTTTTTATTTTTGTGGAGCAATGGTTGCGGGATGCGATTAGGTCTGGGCACTGCGGGGCGTGGGAAGGCGGGTACCCGAAATACGTCTGGCGGCGCGAATCCGGCATTGTCTTCGAGGCCCGGCAGGGCGCTCCCGCGTCGGGCGAATACCATGGTTATCCCCTCGAACCGTGGCAGAAAGTCCAAAATCTCCCATGATGCAGCCGATATTCGCCATTGACTGGGTTGACGCCGGGCCGTCGGTGGATAGATTATCCGAGGCGACGATGGCCAACCTCGAAATCAACCTCAATGGCGCGCCTCTCATTTCCGTTCTGAATCGCCGGACACGATCGCATCGCCAGGCGCTCACCGTCCCGCTTCTTCCGCTGGCTGAATGGGTTGTTTCGAACTGGTGGTTTCTCTGGCATGAAATGGAAGACCTCCAAAACGAACCACGGCCGGGCTTTGAAGCGCGTCACAATTTCGCCCACGCCAGCGATGGGTTCGTCTACCCTAACATAAGCGCCACACCCATCGGGGAAGAAGTCTTGCTTCGGGTCAAACCCTGCCGTCTCACCCACTCGCCTCTTGAGTTTATCGGGCATGGCGAGCACTACATCCCCGGCTTTGTCTTCGAGGCTGAACTACGCGATTTCGTGGAGACGGTCATCCAACGCTTATGGGATTGGAACCTATCGGATAGCAGACTGGAAGCGGACTGGAACGCCGTCAACAAACTGGACAGCGAAGAGCAAGTGTTTTGTCAGGCCGCCGCGATGCTCGGGGTGGATCCCTGGGAAGCTGGTGATGAGCTGTCCGACGCCATTGTAAAGGTGTGGAATAATTCCGATCCGATGTTACGGGAAGACATGCTTGCAAGCGCGGATGCGGAGACGCTCGATTCCGTGGTCAACTGGGTTTCCAAAACAGAGCACAAAACGCCCGAAGGCGGTGGACCGAAATGGGATGAACTTCGCCAGCATACGCTTGCTACCAACAAAGCACAGCGGCCTTGGGAGCGGGGATACGAATTAGCCCGCGCGGTTCGGCAAGCCATGGGGAATCCGCGGGGCCGCCTTGGCCTTGACAGCTCCGGACCATGGGCTATTGGGTATGAAACCGAGGACGAAGTACCACGGCGCGTGGAAGGTCTCGTGGCGGCGAAGGCTCCCTCATGCCTTATTCGGCAAAAAGGCGAAGCGGGGCAACGGTTCCTGCTTGCGCGTGCTGCTGGAGACTACTTAAGCCGTCCCAACGGATCCGCCTCACTGCTCACCTCTCTGTCGAGTCCCCGCCAACGCCAGTCCCGGGCTTTTGCTGCAGAACTCCTTGTGCCCAAGGAGGAATTGAAGGAACGCATCGGCTCCTCCTCAGCAGTGGGTGAAGCCGCTATCGCCGATTGGGCCGAGGAATACGGCGTTTCCAGCTATGTCGTTCACCACCAGATCAAGAACCATGGGCTAGCCGCCGTGATGGAAACCGACTAAACACAACGCTCCTCACTTCAGACTCAGCGCCGCCAAATCCCGCCCTCAGTTGTCGTCCATAGTATACTGAGGAAAGCGTAAGATAAAATGCGCGCCCGTATCCTCGTTACGGGGTCCATATTCGACGTTGCCCCCGTGTTTATCCGCGACATTCTTAACCACGGAGAGTCCCAACCCCGTGCCGCCGGTCTCTTTGCTCGAGAAGAAGCTCTGGAACACGTTGTCGCGATCCTTGTCGGGGACGCCAGGGCCCGTGTCTTCAACCCCCAAGCACACGTACCCATCGTCGGTCCAGGTCGTGAAAGTCAAACGTTGGGGCGCGCTCTGCCCCTCCATGGCTTGGCAGGCGTTGGTGATGAGATTGAGCACGCTTTGGCGCACCAGCACGAAATCGCCCTGGATAAAGGATAAGGACGCATCGAGGTTGCGAACGACCTCGACCTCCTGCTTGCGCAGAATCGGCGCCGCCACATTGAGGCAGGCTTCCACGACCTCGTTGAGGTTGAGCAGGATCAGCGTCTCCTCTTGGTGGCGCAGGAAACTTATGGTGGAACGCACAATGTCCGTGCAATGCTGGATTTGGTTTTGCATGGTTTCAAGACTATCGCCGAAGGGAGCAAGCTCGGGAGTGGCCATCATCAGGTCGATGTAACCGCTCACAACTTGCAAGGGGCTGCCCAAGTCGTGAATCATCCCCGAAATGACCCGTCCCAGCGTCTCGAATCGATTGGCCTCAAGAGCCAATCGCTCGAGATTGCGCCGCTCCACATTCTGGCGCCGGCGCGTCACGGCGCGGGCGACATACGTTTGAATCATCTGGTTGCGGAACGGTTTCTGGAGATAGGCAAACGCCCCCCATTCCACCGCTTTCGCCGCTGTTTCAAGGCGGGCGCAGCCCGTGAGAAGGATTACTTCCAAACAGGGAAAGCGTTCCTTGGCGGTCCGCAGCAGCTCGATGCCCGACATGCGCGGCATGCGGATATCGGTGATCATCACATCAACGGAATGAGCGCCCAGTAATTCGAGCGCCTCGGACCCATCCGCCGCAACATACACTTCGTTCGTGTTTTCGAAGAGCCTGCTTAAGGCTCGGCGAGGCCCCTCCTCGTCATCCACAAGCAGAATGGACGCCCCGCTCACCTCGCGGGCTACGTCTTCATCGACCTCAGCCACCCAATTGTCACGTATCCATGAGTCCAACACCACATCTGTCATAGAAAGCACCCCTTACTTCCCCCAGGTTCGCCAAACCGTACAGTTTGTGCGTTCGCGCAGTGTCAACCCCCACAAAGCACTGGCGCTACGCTTCCCAGAGTTTACTTGCCTCCCATTCCAAGCTGCATAAAATTGCGCGAGTGAGGATTAGTGTCGCATGTAATGTATGGCTTTGTCAACTGTTTTTAAGAATCGGAGACAAACGCCTTTCTCTTTGTTCTAATCACTCTCTACGCATTGCACAAACGCCACATACACCGGCGCTACATTCCTATGAACGCGCGGGGCGTGACACATCCCCATGGGCTACTCGGGGCCACAAGATCCCTCTACCCTACTCTTCTTTCGCCGGTGACAGACGATGCGCATATCATTGAGGGACATAGAAGGGACCTTACTTTTCTGCGCCAAAAGGCGTCTTGCAACGCTGGCTTATCCAAGGTATAATTAAACTATCGTCAACACGCAAGCGGAACTTAACTCAAACGAGGCGTAATCTTCGTGACTTTCCTCGCGGCAACGCGGCATTTGCTGGATCCGGCGCATCTCCTTCGGGATGGGCGGGAGATGCTTGTGCGCGTTGTAGTGCTGGTAGGGGTAGTCCTAGGATTACGCCCGCTGGCGCCGGTTCCGTGAACGGAGAGTAGACCAACCACCTAACGTTATTTCGGACGCCGCGGGCTGAAGCCAAATCAGCTCGCGGCGTTTTTCTTTTTCAGGCCGGCTGCTTCCCATGGGAAGCGCCCTACCACAATGACAAAGCAAACAAGGAGTCGCCTCATGTACGCCGTCACATGCTTACGCCTCGAAAGCCTCCTGGCTGTTGTCCTCAGCGGTCTCGTATGCCGCCACGTATATTCGGACACGCGCCTTAACTCGCGACACCACAACTGGAAATGGGATACGCACGGGAGGCTGGAACGCCATGACGCATTTCAACGCGGATTTTTGGGAAGTCACTCTAGATGCGAGCTGCCTTGAAAGCATTCCGGCGGAGCGCGCAATCTGGTTTGAGACGCCTTCGGACCGTACGCGGCGCCATGCCCTGCAGGATTTCTTTCAAGAGGTGATGCCCGCCGTGCAGGATATTATGGAAAAGGAATTGACGGATCGGCAGCAAGAAGTGTTGCGGCTCTACTACTTTCACGGCTACACGCAGCAGGATATCGCCGCCACGTTGAAGCTGACGCAATCCACGGTCAGCCGCCACCTTTTCGGCGCCGCGCGCAACGGCCAAAAAGTGGGCGGGGCCATCCCTAAGCTGCGCAAGGCCATCGAAACCCGGCCCCCGCGGAAGGTGGAAGACGCGCTCGCCACCCTACAAGCCCGGTTCGCCGAAACGGGGTGATGGCGGCGCGCGAAGCCGTTGGGGGGCTGGAATGAATTCGTCCGATCCCCCTAACGCGCGGGGCCGTGTTGCGCACCGTCCTTGGGAAGGTTTCGCCAGAAGAGGGCATGCGTGTAGCGGCCATGCATGAGCCCCAATCGCCGGATAAGAATTCGCAAGAATCGTATCGCCGCCTTCCAGGCGGCTCATAAATGCCGGCGAGACGGTGGCGGTACGTTCTCACGCATTGGGTAAGGATGAATTTCCTTTTCAGGCGCGCGTAACAAGGACATCAACATATCTTGGGCTGACTGGCGATTGGGGATGAGTTTGACCCTGGGCCTTGCCTCAATCTATACTTAGAGAATGAGTATTAGTGTGGACCCGCTCTGAGGGGCTTTTGCTTCGCTCCTTCGCAGGAAGAAGAGATTGCCTCACAGTGCGGTTGTGTTTGTTGTGTTTTGAGGTTGCGAAGCCATTTTGGCCATGTTCCACAGGGCAGAAGCTCAAGCTGCCTTCGGCATCGGAAACCTCGTTTGCAAAGGCGGACTCGAATAGGCGCAACGAGGCCCGCCCCGGACAAGACAGGAGAAGCAATTCGTGAAGAGAACATTTCAACCATCAAACTTGCGGCGTAAGCGGACACACGGTTTTCTGGTTCGCAAATCGACAGCGGCAGGCCGCGCCGTCTTGCGCCGCCGCCGGCAAAAGGGGCGGAGGCGGTTAGCCCCGTCGTAAGCGCGGAAGCGAATCGAGAAGACGGGCCTATGGCCCCGGGCGCCCACGCTTTTCCCCGGGACGAACGGCTAACGCGCCGCGCGGAGTTTCTTCGCATTTACAGGGAAGGGAGAAAGCACGTAGGACGCGCGTATATCCTGTACGTGCTTCCGAGTCCCGGCCACGGCCGGAAAGTAGGCTTCACCGTGTCGCGCAAGGTCGGGAAGGCGGTGCTCCGCAACCGGGTGAAACGAGGGATGCGGGAAGCGTACCGCCAGCACCGCCCGCAACTCCAAGAAGATGTCCAAATCGTGCTGGTGGCGCGGCCAGCCGCGGCCAAACTATCGTACCAAGAAGCGTGGGCGGCTATTCATTCGCTTTTGCGTCAGGGAGGCTTGATTGGTGCGTAGGATCCTTGTGGCGCTTATCCGGCTGTACCAAATGACCCTCTCGCCGTGGATAGGAAATCATTGCCGCTTTCTGCCCACCTGTTCCCAGTACGCCATTGAAGCCATCGGGAAGCACGGGGTTATTTGGGGGTGCTTGTACACGTTGTGGCGTCTGGCGCGGTGCCAACCCTTTTGCGCGGGCGGACACGACCCCGTCCCATAGACAGAAAAACCGGCGGCGTCCCCGTGATGGAGAGGCGCTGGCGGCTGGAGTAAATCCGCGTCGTCCATGAGAGCCCGCAAGCAGCCATGTACCCGCCCGGTGGCCGTGGTCACCCACTTTTTGTCCAACAATTCGGAGTGAGTCCCTAGTGTGGGAAGACAATCACGATAAACGCGCAGCCCGCTCTCAGATGATCGGCATCGTGTTGCTTACGGTGCTGTTTATCGTCTGGATTCAATGGCTTGCGCCCCGGTATGTGCCGGAAGAGGACGCCGCCCCAGATGAGGTGGCGGAAGAATCGCCCGAACCGGCAGAGGATCGCGGTGAGGAGCCGCCTACTGACCCGTCGGATCCCCCTGATCCGGCCGATGAGTCCGCGGATTTCCTACCGCCTGTCGCCACGGCGGAGGACGAAGACGAAGTCTACCTTGACAACGAGCGCCTGCGTGTGGCGTTCGCGCCCGTGGGCGCGCGGCTTACCCGGGCCGAGGTCATGCTTGGCGCGGAGGACGAGCAGTCGATACAACTCGTGCCCGAGGGGGAAGAAGCGTCTCACGCCGGCCGGGTTTATCCGCTGGGCCTGGAATTTAGCGACGATAACCTAGGCCAACAGTTGAACCGCCGGGCGTGGGAATTGACCGAGCAGAGCGAACGCCGGGTCGTGTTTAGCTTGGAGCTGCCAAACCGCGCCGAAGTGCGCAAGGCGTTCGAGCTTCATCCCGAGGCCCATCTCGTCGATGTGGAGATTACCTACCAGAACCTCGGGGATGAAGCACAGCAACTGGGCATGGATCGGTATCCCTCCTATATCTTGCACTGGGGACCGAACATCGACTCAGGCGACACCGATCACCGGCTCATCCCTCAAACCCTAGTCTGGCGCCAGGGTGACGATCTGGACTCCATGACCACGGCCGAATTGGCCGAGGCGCCCGGCATGGTGCGCGGGGTCATGACCCTGCCGGATCCCAGGTGGATCGCCGTGAAAAGCGCGCACTTCGTGGTCGCCTTCCGCAGTCTACACGAAGGCGCCGATGGCTGGGTGACCGGAGACGAGGACGCTTTTCGGTTTGGCATGGCGAATCCCGCCTTCCAGGTGGCCGCGGGCGAGGAGCGCGTGGATCAGTTTCAGCTCTATGTGGGACCAAGCGAGACGAACGCGCTCTCGGCGGGATGGGCTACGTTGGACGAGGCCTTGCGTTTCTTCCAGTCGGATTGGTTCGCGTTCATGGACTCGTTCTCGAAGTTCTTGCTGGGGCTCTTAAATGGAGTCTACAGCGTCATTCCGAATTACGGCGTGGCCATCATCCTGCTGACGGCGGGGGTGCGGCTCGTCATCCTGCCGCTGACCTACAAGCAGATGATGAGCATGAAGAAGATGCAGGCGCTAGCCCCTGAAATGGAGGAGCTGAAGAAGCAGTACAGCGAGGATCCCCAGGAACTCCAGAAGCAGACGATGCAGCTCTACAAGGACCGGGGCGTGAATCCCCTGGCGGGCTGTCTGCCGATTTTCCTTCAGATGCCCGTGTTTATATCCTTGTTTCGCATGCTTTATGTGGCATTCGAGTTGCGCGGGGCCCCGTTCGTCGCGTGGATCGACGACCTGTCGCAGGCGGACCGGCTCACCCACTTCGCCGCCCTAAGCGATGTGCCGCTATTGAACCACTTTGAGTACCTCAATGTGCTGCCCATTCTGGCCGCGCTCACCATGATCGCGAGCTTCAGGCTCATGCCGCAAGGCGCCGCGGCGCAACATCCCCAACAAAAGATGATCATGATGGCCATGCCCTTGGTGTTCAGTATCATCTGCTATAACTTTTCTTCTGGGCTGAATTTGTACATCCTTACCAGCACGTTGCTGGGCATCGCGCAGCACTTCGCGATTATGAAGTTTGGCGGCGAAGTGAAGGTGGAGCCCCAGAAAAAAGACAAGAAGCTCCCGCGCAAGAAGCATTTCTACGACGCCGCCCAGCAGCGTAAGCGCCAGATGGCCAAAGAATCCCGCCGCCAGCAGCAAACCAATCCCAGCGGCGGCCAGGGTCAGAAGCGCAAAAAGCCCTCAAAGACCAAATAAACAAAGGAGACTCAGGCGATGCGATCCGTCGAAGTATCCGCCAAAACCCGCGAGGAGGCGATCGACGAAGGCCTGCGGAAGTTGAACGCGGAACGGCATGAAGTTCATGTCGAAGTACTTGACGAAGGCAGCTCGGGGTTTCTCGGATTCGGCGCGCGGCCTGTGCGGCTGCAAATGTCCGCCGAAGGAGAGCCTTTAGAAACGGAAGAGGAACAATCCACAGGCCGCGCCAAGAAGCAGGGAAAAGGCGCCAAGAAAGAAGACCAAGACACCGGCCGGCGGGGCCGGGGGGGCCGGCGTTCGGCCCGCTCCAAAGAAGACGCCGAGCCGGCCAGCGAAGACATTGAGATAGAGCCCCCTTCTGTCCGCTCCCGCAGCCGGGCCGCAAAGACCAGCGACTCGCAAGAAACCTCCGCTAGCCCCGAACAACCCTCGACCAAGGAGACGGGCAACGAAGCGGCCGCGTTGTTGGAGACCATCATCCAGTACATGGGCATGGAGGCGTCCGTCGCTAGCCAGCAACACGAGGACGGCAACATCCACCTTAACGTCGATTCCCCGGATTCCGCCATCCTTATTGGACGGAAAGGCCAGAACCTCTCCGCCCTTCAGTACTTGCTCAATCGCATGATCCACCACGAGGACGAGGAAGCGCCCGAACGGATCATCATTGATGTGGAGGGCTACCTGGAGCGGCGTAAGAGTCAGCTCGAAGAGCTTGCCCACGAGACCGCCGGCAAAGCCAAGGAGACCGGCAAGAGTCAACGCGTCAAGCCCATGCCTCCTCAGGAACGCCGCATCCTCCACCTCGCCCTGCAAGACGATCCCAGCATCAAGACCTATAGCGTGGGCAGCGCCCAGATGCGCAGCGTTGTAGTGGCGCCCACGAACGAGGATGGAAACACCGGCGGAGCTGCGAAGGCCAAAGGAGAAAAGAACAAATCGGGCGAAGCCAAACAGCGCTCCCGCCGTTCCGGCGGTTCCCGGCGCGGCGGAAAGCGAGGCGGTTCGCGCTCCGGAGGAGGCGGCGGAAAGCGGTCCGCCCAGCGCTCTAATCCCGGCTAAGGCGGTGCGCCGGGTGGTTACATCCCCCGGCCCCACGGGCCACCCCCTTCAAAGGGGGAATTGAACCGTTCAACCGATGTGGCCGCTATGCACGGAAAATTCCCCCTTTGAAGGGGGATCAAGGGGGATGTTCTTTTGGTGCGATTCCCCCTTGGAATGGGGCGCGGGGGATGTTAATCGCGGTGCGAATTCCCCCTTCGAAGGGGGATTAAGGGGGATGTTATCCGCCCCAAGCAGTTCGAACAAGGACCATGGCTTCTTCCGCCCCATTCATGAACGAGGATACCATAGCCGCCATCTCTACCCCGCGCGGCGAAGGGGGGATTGGCATCGTGCGGCTCAGCGGAGACAAAGCCATCCCCATCGTCAAGGATCTCTTTGTCTCCTCGCGCGGCAAGGACATCGCGCAACGCAAGGCGGGCCGCGTCTTTCACGGCGAGATACGGCGCATGGGGGAGCCGGTCGAGGAAGTGCTCGTCCACGTCATGCGCGCCCCACACACCTACACGCGGGAAGACGTGGTCGAAATCAACTGCCACGGCGGCAGCGGCCCGCTTCAGGCCGTGCTCGAACTGTGTCTTGCCTCGGGCGCGCGGCTCGCCGAACCCGGCGAATTCACCAAGCGGGCTTTTCTCAACGGCCGGCTTGACC
>JAWOFY010000011.1:0-14046 GCA_046497285.1 Candidatus Hydrogenedentota bacterium | reverse complement strand
GACCCGGAGGCCGTGGCTCGCCTGCGCGAGTATGTTCCGGATCAGCCGCCCTCCTCCCCGAACGTGATTCTGTTCAAGGACGGCAAACTGCTGCACATGTTGCACCGGAGCGCCATCGAACAGATGACGCCCGTCGACGTGGCCAACAACCTTGTGGGGGTGTTCAACGAGCATTGCACGGCCAAGGGCCCTTCGGTTTCCCGGGAAGTATACGAGCAGATCGATGATTTCCAGCAGTGCGGCTCGACCATCCCGCTGTACCCCGGCAACTGAGCCTAATACTCAGTCCACTCTAACGTGGGGGATGCTCCGATTCCTTTTGACTTAGACTGACATGCTGTCACAAATAAATCCATCCCGTAGGGATGACAGCTGGTAGCCGGGGGTTGAGCCCGCAGGCGATAGCGTGCGGGCGATACCCCCGGAAACGAAGCCCCACCCACCGACCCCTTTAGGGGTCGCAGAACTCTTGTGCATACGGCTGCTGCGACCCCTAAAGGGGTCGACTGGATTGGCCTGGGTTCCAGGGGTATCCGCGCGCTACGCGCGCATCAACCCCTGGCTAGCAGCTGTGACCCCGCTGGGGTCGTTTACATGTCCACCCGCGCACGAAACAAGGGGGAATTGAGGCCGCCGCCTAACAATGCCGGCAAGATGCCGGCGGTACGCTAAACATCCTTCTGGCCCCCTACCGCCTAACAACACCGGCGGTACGGGGGCCAGTGTAGGGATTAGATACCCTCAATGACCAGCACGCCGCCGCCTTCCACGGTGATGTTGGCGGCGTTGCGTTCGGGGTCGAACTGGACTTCGGCGGGTTCGCCATTCCAGGTGGCGGATTCGGGTTCGCCCGGCAAACGCGACACGCGCACGGTGTATTCGCCGCTGGGCCAGCCGTCGATTTCCAGCGTGAGCGCGCCGGCCTCGTGGTTCGCGTTAACAATGCCGCCGGGGGCGAAGGCCAAGGCGCCGCCGTCCGTGACGCGCTTGCTGTCAAACCACGGCGTCAAGCCGAAAAGTTCGGCGAGGTTGGTCTGCACCGTGGCGGGGCTGATGGCGGGACCGTCGAGGACCTGGGGTTTCAAGATGGTGTAGTCGGCCAGCAACCCTTGGCGCTCCTGGTCGCCGAGGGGGAAGGTCTGTTGCACGCCACTGGCCGTGATACCGCGGGCGAGCGTGTCCCAGAAGGGCCCCCTTTCGTCGTCCACCTCGGCTAGCTCGTGGAGGGCGGATCGGTAGACCAGGCCGCACCATTGCACGGGTTGGCCGATCCAGTTGGGCGCAACCCAGTTTGTGGCGCCTAGGACGGCAATGGTGGCGTAGAGGCCGATGGGGCCGTCCGTGGGATAGTCGAGATAGACGAAGGGGACGCCGGTCCAAGCCCAATAGCGCGCTTCGTCGAGGTATTCCTCGTCGCCCGTGAGTTTGTAGCCCAGCACGTAGCTGCGCACCCCCCGCGCGGAGGCCAAGATGTCCGGCGTATGCAGGGGCATCTCCCACGTCTGGGCGCCGCGCGGGACGGTTCCCGCGTAGTGGTCCGCTTGCTTGTCCAGCAGGCCGAGGGCCTCTTCAACCAGCGCCTCGTCGCCGGAGAACGCAGCCGCTTCGAGGATAGTCTCCAGCGGGATAAACGTGTGGCCGTTGGCGTGATCTTCCCAGTGGGTCCGGCCATAATCCGGGCCGTCCGCCGGCGGACTGTAGCGCCGGATGCCGTCTTCGTCAAACTGCCGGAGGCTATCGCGGGCTAGTGCAACGCGCTCCGCGACGTAGCCCTCGACGCGGCCGAACAGCAAGGGGGCCACGGGCCGAGTGACGTGGCCGATGCCTTCGGCGTAATTGCTGGCGGGGCTCAGCCGTTCGAGGCCGCGTTCGGCGCCTTCGCGCAAGCGTTCGGCCAAGTCCGCGTCTTCCGTGTGTTCAGCGAGCCACAGCATTTGAGCGGGCCCCTCGGCCGCCGCTTGCGCGCCAAAGCCTTGCCACACTGCGTGACGGAAGAGACCATCTTGATAGGCGTCGGAATCGAGCCACCCCGCAGCCAGTAAACGGATGGCGTGTTGCGCGCCGCCTTCGATTTCCGGCGCGTCGGGCAGTTCGCCCTTGTAGTCCGCGTAATGACGCGCCACATCCGCCACGGTAGCGCCATGCCCGCCAAAGAGCTGGACCGTGAGCGTTTGCGGCTCGTTCGCGTTAAACGTCACAGAGCCCATGGGACTCACCTCGTTCTCGCGGCGCCCATCGCTCACGCCGGGATGCCACAGGGCCATGAGGTGCGCCGCGCTTTGGTGCAACCGATCGGGCGAATCAAACACAGGCGCGGGATGATCATCCCGGTCCCACGCGAGGCCCACGTACCGGTCTTCATGGGTCAACGCCATGTAGGGCGAGGTCAGCTTGTAGTCCTCGACGATGCGGCGTTCCGCTTGATCTTCCTCGAAGCTTTTCGTGCTGCTGCTGGCTTCGTCCTCGCCAAGATAATCCACGCCCGGCAGGATGGCCTGGGTCTTGCTCTCTTCAAAGGTTTCCAACCCCGGGAAGAGGGTCATCCAGGGCATGTGGAAGACCTCGCGGTCCGCATCCACCTCCACCGCCGTTTCGGCTTCCACGGTGAGCCCGCTGGGATGAGGCCGGAACGCTCGGCGAAGCGTCCATTGCCCGCCGTGCGCGTCTTCGATGGCAGCCTCCACCACGAGTTCATCGTCCGCGCGTTGCACGGAGACCTCGGCTTCCCCCAGATCGAGAAAGGCCGATTCGTCCTCGGCGGCATAGCCGATGCGATCGTTGACGAGACTGGCCGCCATCCGTTGACCATCCACGAGAAGCTCGAAGCCGTTCCAATGCTCGCCGTCGTGGCGGACCTCAACCCCTTCCACTTCGAGGGCTTCCGCCTCTTCTGGGATCTCGACGGATTCCGGCGCGGGCAGGGGAACCTCCGCCAGCTGCGCCAAGGGCTCCGCCTTGATCCATTGCACGGCGAAGCTTCCCTCGGCGTGCGCGGGATCGATGCGCAGCCGAGCGCCTTCTTCTTGAGGGGGAAGCACGACTTCGTATTCATGCCATTCGCCATTGGGACGGACCGTGAAGCTGACTTGCCGCCCGGCCTCAAATTGAGGGCCGTAAAACACTTGTGCCGTCGAATCGCCAGTGGAGCGCATTCGGACGGTGAGGCGCACTTCCACGCCCAAAGGGAGATTCTCCGGCGGCGGTCCCTCGATCCAGGGATCCACGTCCACGCTGTCAAAGACGAGGCCGTCGTCGGGGTCTTGGCGGAAGTTTTCCACGCTGGGATTGCCATGCCAGCCGTGATCGTCCGCGCGAAAATCGAACAGCATGACCTGCTCCGCCTGCGCGGGCGCCGCGAGCAAAGCCGCCAAGGCCAGGCAAGCGGCGAACGTTATTGGTCTCCATGTGGTCGTACGATGCATTATGGTGCTCCTTTCATTTGCACATTCCTTAACGCCGGCCGTAGCGGTCATTCGCCAAGCCGGGACAACGCCTCCCTGGCCTGGTCCCGCCACGGGCTAGACAGCGAGGCGGCTTCTTGAAGGGCTTCGCGGGCCTTGTCATCCTCCTCTAATTCCTCCAACACAAGGCCCAGGTTCAACCACGCAACCGCCAGCCCGGCGTCGTCCTCCGTGGCTTGGCGAAAGGCGGAAACGGCGTTGTTGAGGTTGCCCGCGGCATGCTCGGCGTTGCCCAAGGCGAACCAGCCCATGGCGAATCGCGGCCAACGCTGGGTCATGGCGCGCCACGCGGGCAAGGCGGCCTCGGCGCTGTTGGCTTGCTCGAAGGCGAGGATCGCCTCCATCGCGGGATCGGGTTTGATGGCGGCAGGCAACTCGCGGGGCCGAAGCGCCACCATGGCCCAGCGATCACTGCGCGCCCAGGTGGCGTCGAAGCGCCGGAAGGAAACGGGCCGATTGGCTTCTTCACCGCTGTGGAGGAGGAGCCGGTTCGCGTCCAAATCGTATCCCACGGCCACGGCGTAATGCCACATGGGCCAAAGCCCCAGGGAAAGGTTCTGCAAGACGATGACAGGGTTCCCGGCGTCAAGTTCGCGCAACAGAGACTCAACCCCGCCGTCGAGTAAGAAACTCACCCGGTCATGCCGGCGCGCGGCGGCCAGCATCTCGGGCTGCACGCTGCCCCGGCGCTCGGGAAGGAATACTTGGGAGACCAAGGCGTCCGGCCTCACGTTTACGCCGCTCGCGTTAAGCGCCATCGCCAGGGCGGCCGGACCGCATTGGTACTCGCGTTGCGCGTGAAAGGGAACGTTTTCGAGACGGGCGCGTTCGGCGACGCCCATGGACGCCGAAGGGGCGAGGCGCGGCCCCGTGGCGCAGCCCGCCAGCGTGGCAAGCACAATAGCAAACAACAAAGCGCCCGCTGAGCGGACGCTTCCAAACGATCGCGCGCGTGAAGAATCCATCAGCGCTGATTTACCGGGTAAAGGGATAGACGTCGGTCAGCCCGAGGATGTCGGTTACCAGCAAAATGGCGAAGATAAGAAACAGCACCCCCGCCACGGCTCCCACATCGGCGCCTGCGGGAAGCTCGTCAAGTTGGTTCGCCAGTTGCTGCGCTTCTTCCTCGGACAACGCGGCTACGCGCGCTTCGACCGCCTCGGGCTCCACGCCTCGGGCGAGCAACTCCTCCCGAACGTCCTCGCGGCTGAGCACATCATTAATCCGCTCGTGATCCGCATCGGCGCGTTCGGCCTCCAGGGCCTCCTCCGTCGAAACCAAGCTGCTGGCGGATGCGGCCTGCGGCGCGACAGCCGCCGGCAAACTCGCCAGCACAAGCAACGGAATCAACACTGGGTTAAGGATGGGACATAGGGACTTCATCATGGACAGCTCCTTTTCGGTTAAAATTGGCTCCCTGTTCTGCGAGCGTGCGCCCAATGGGTTTGCCTAAAAACATAACACAGCACCCTGAAACGCGCAAGCAATTCGTTTCCGCAGCGCCTCCTTCCCCTCGAACCGTTGTAACTTCACTCCTGAAGTTTGCTACAGTATAGAATTGGTAATCGGCCAAAAGGGGCCAAGGGATTCGAGCGTCTTTTGCAGACACAACGAAAACAAAGGAGAGCGTGGGAATGTCAAAGCACTATTTAACCCGGCGCCAAATACTGAAAGCAGCAGCGGGAGCGGCCTTTGTGGGGCCTCTTATCGTCCCCGCCCGGGCTCTGGGACAAGAATCTCCGTCGGACCAGATCACCATGGGTTGCATCGGCGTGGGGAGCATGGGCTCGGGAAACATGAGGGGCTTCCTCTCGCGGGACGATGTCAGAGTCTTAGCGGTCTGTGATGTCGATGAGAATCATCTGGAGGAAGCGCGCAACCACGTGAACAACCACTACGATAACGAGGACTGTGACGCGTATACAGACTTCCGCGATCTCGTCGCACGGGACGATATCGACGCCGTGATGATCGCAACGCCCGACCACTGGCATTGTTTGACGGCGCTGGCGGCCGTACGCGCGGGGAAGGACGTTTACTGCGAAAAGCCCCTAGCCCACACCCACGAAGAAGGCATGGCGGTGGTTGAAGCCGTGCGGCAACACGAAGTGGTTTGGCAGACGGGCTCGCAGCAACGTTCCTCCGGCAACTTCCGCCGCGGCGTGGAGCTTGTGCGGAATGGCGTGATTGGCGAGTTGGAACACGTCGAGGTCGGGTTGCCCTCGGGTTCGGAAGGCCCCACCCACAGTCCGGAAGATCCCCCGGAACACGTGGACTATGATTTCTACTGCGGACCGGCGGAGAAAATCCCCTTTGATCCGCAACGTTTCCATTGGGATTGGCGGTGGCATCTGAACTTTGGCGGCGGCCAACTGATGGACTGGATCAACCATCACAATGACATCGCCCATTGGGGCATGAATATGGATAATTCGGGACCGCTGGAGGTTGAAGCCACCGGCGAATTCCCGCCCGAGGACAGCGCTTACAACGCGCCGTATCATTATACGTTTGATTGCGTGTACCCCAACGGCGTGACGGTGAACGTATCCGACAGTAATCAAATGGGCGCGCGCTTCCACGGGACGAATGGCTGGGTCTACGTCAATCGAGGCCATTTCTCGGCATCCGAAGAGGAGTGGACGGCGGATGATTTCGATGCCGGTCCCATCCAGGTGTATCATTCGAACGATCATCGCGGCAACTTCATTGAGTGTGTGAAGAGCCGTAAGCCCACGATTTGTCCCCCTCACGTCTCTCATCGGTCCTGCACGCCGGGTTGGCTGGCGTACGCCTCCATGTTCACGGGCCGCAAGGTTAGGTGGGACCCCGCGCGGGAGGAAATCCTCGACGATAGCGAGGCTGCCGAGTACCTGAAGTTCGACCCGCGCGGAGATTGGTCGCTCGACGCGTAAGAAATCTTCGGGCGGTATGAAGCAACTGTCATGAAACACCCCCTCTCCGCTTTAGTCAGGGGCTTCGAAAGCGGAGAGGGGGCATTTGAGCACGCAGCTTGCCCTCCGTGTTCAATACAGGGCGGCTTCGGCTGACGGGTCAGAGGCTGTTCGAAAGCGCCCACTCCCCAAGATCCACCCGCCTGACATGGAACGGACAGCTCTGCGGCCTCCCTCCCATTTCCCTTCCAGCCAAAGCCGGGAATTTTTTCCGCGCTCCGCGTGTTCCCCCTAATACTATTTGCATATTCATGGGGTGTCCGTCATGCTTGCGAAAAGTCTCGGCGTAGCGGACACCAATTCGCAAACCACAACGCATTCGGGAGGTTCGAAACAATGGAAAACACACGGCGCGATTTCTTGAAAACGACAGGCGGCATTGCGGCGGCGAGCGCGTTCATAGGCGCGCCCCTAATTCAAACGAGCACGGCGGCGGCAGCTGAACACGCGGGCGAACGCACGCAGCACGAGTTGCCGCCTTTGCCTTACGACTACGACGCGCTGGAGCCCTACATTGACGCGCAGACCATGGAATTGCACCACTCCATGCACCATCAGGGCTACGTCAATGGCCTGAACAACGCGGAGGAAGCGCTTGCCACAGCGCGGGCGGAAGACGATTTCAGCCTCATCCAGCACTGGTCGCGCCAAGCGGCATTCCATGGCGGCGGCCATTGGCTCCACAGCATGTTCTGGCAAGTCATGGCCCCGCCGGACAATGGGGGCGGCGGAGAGCCCACGGGCGCGCTTGCAGAGAAGATCGAGGAAGATTTCGGCAGCTTCGAGCACTTCAAGAACCACTTCTCGGCGGCCGCTGGCGCGGTGGAAGGCGGCGGCTGGGGGTTGCTGCACGTGCGGTTCGAGGACCAGCGCC
The DNA here is from genome assembly GCA_046497285.1 of Candidatus Hydrogenedentota bacterium. GTDB lineage: Bacteria > Hydrogenedentota > Hydrogenedentia > Hydrogenedentales > SLHB01 > SKRY01. The sequence continues at coordinate 6,757 of JAWOFY010000011.1, read as the reverse complement.
TCCTTGTGTTACAGGCCGAGAATCAGCATAAACTGTCTCCCTGGAACACCCTTCCCATATTGGGCATTGACGTCTGGGAACACGCCTACTACCTCAACTATCAGAACCGGCGCGGGGAGTATGTCGAGAACTGGTGGAATGTGGTGAACTGGGCCCAGGTGGCCGAGAACTTCGAGGCCGTCGTTGACGCCGTGAGCTAGGCACTTACACCAGTCGCTTTGGGGGAGGGCGGCGGTGACATACGTTAGCCTCCCCCAACCAAGGGAATAACATCCCCCGGCCCATACGGCCCCCCTTCAACTGGGGAGTAATTCGTACCGCCGGCATCTTGCCGGCACATTAGCCGCTTGGAAGGCGGCGGTACGGTTCATTCCCCCTTGGAAGGGGGTGGCCCGAAAGGGCCGGGGAATGTACTCAACACAACTCGCATGGGAAGCGCCGCTACCTCGCGATGAAATCGAAAGCCATCGCGCCCGTATTGTAAAGCGCATGCAAGATGATGGCTGCCGCGATCCAAGGGAAGGCCGCGCTCACGTCGGCCAGGCGGGCTTCATCGAAAACCCGCCGCCACATGCGCAGCACGCCAAAGGCCGCAATTAGCGACCACAGCCCATGGGCGGGGAAGGTGACGGCCCAACGGTACGCCGCCAACGCTTCTCCGGCGTCTGGCGTGTATACATAGATGTATAGCAGGTTTTCGATGGCCCCGAAACTCAGGCCGCCAACCAATCCCACGGCCAGGATGGCCCAACGCCCCGGCAGCAGCCACGGCCGCCGCTCAACCAGCCACAGCACGCAAATAATCTTAGCCACTTCTTCGACCACCGGGCCAAGCACGCTGACCATGAAGAAGCCCGTGAGGTCCATTACAGGCGCGCGGCCCATGGCGAGAAACTCAAAGAAGGTCACAACAATCGCCGCGGGTCCCGCGACCAGCGCGCAGCCGGCGGCGGTCAGCCATTGGGTCAAGGCAGAGGTCTGACACCGCTTGACTTTGACGTATTCCCCGTAAGAGAGGGAAGGGTCAAGGGTATCCCGTGTCCACTGCAGGGCGGGCTCATCGCCTAGAAAGGCGCCATCCGCGGCTTCGTCCGGGCGTTTCGCCGGTGGCTCGTTCTCGCCGTAGTCTTTGCCGGCTCCCGTCAGATGCGGCTCTTGGGAAACGCCGGCGTCATCTGGACGGCGGTTTTTCACGGTTGAACTCCCTTTGGGATCACGAAACGGCCTCCTCCAAGGCCGCCCCCTCGTCCCCGGGTAACACCGCCGTACCATAGGCGATAACCTCAAGCATCGGCGGCCGCCGCATGTCCCAAAAGCTGATGCTGCTGACTTCCATGCGCACGTTGACCACCGCTTGGGCGTCCAGGCTATGGGCCTGTTTTAACAACCGGCATAACGCCTCCCGGCGGCCCCGCGCGAGCAACTGGCCATACCAACGCATCTCCCCGCCGATGAGCAGCCGCAGTCTCGACAGCATTCCCCGGAACGCGTCCGGCGCGATGACGACGCTGCCGACGACACAAACAGCGCCGCCCGGCGTGACGCCCAGCTTGCTTGCGGACACATCCGTGTCGGTCACGGGTATGGTCCGCAGCACAGCCTCGGCTTCATCCAAGTCCCGCAAGTGGGCCTTCTCGATGTATCGCCCGATCAGCAGGCCAACGAGTGGCGGCCCAAACGCAATGACCAGGACAACTACAGGTACAAGGATCGACAAGATCCCAGGCGCGTCTTCCATGATGCCTCCCCACCGCCGTTAGCGGCTGCTTTCGCCCGTCCGAGGCACATTTTCCGCGCGAAACATCGTGGCGCCGGGCATCTGATCCGGCGGCGTTTCGGCCGTGTGCCGCTGCACATACACCGCCGTCCCGTACGCGTAGAGTTCCGCGGCGCCCTGGGTGATAGCGCTTGTGGTGAACCGCACGTTGATCACCGCGTTCGCCCCAAGCTGTTGCGCCTGCGCCATCATACGCTCGAGCGACTGACGCCGCGCCTCCGTGAGTAGTTCCGTGTACCCCCGCAATTCCCCTCCCACGAGGCTCTTCAGGTTCGCTGCAATGTCCCGCCCCAAATGTTTGGCCCGGATGGTGTTCCCCTGCACCAATCCTTTGACCTCCACGACTTCGTAGCCGGGGACGCTTTCCGTGTTGACGACAATCATGTGATCGCATCCTTCCTTGCTTAATAACGTTGCAGGCAACCGCCCGCCCGGCGGCTACACCCCATGTCTCCCCGTATAGTACCGCGAACCGCGCCGCAGATCTACCTTTAAAACATCGCCCTGCATTTCGGGGAAGCATCTTCGCCCTGCTATGATAGCGCTCCGCCATTAGCGCTCACTTGAAACCTTGGGAAAATCGTTTTCATGCATGTCGTACTCGCGCCCGATTCGTTCAAGAATTGCTTGTCCGCCAAGGAAGCGGCGGAAGCCTTGGGGAAAGGAGTCACACGCGCCGCGCCCAACGCATCGTTGGACCATGTCCCCTTGGCCGATGGCGGGGAAGGCACGGTGGACGCGCTTGTGGCGGCGGCCGGCGGCCAGCGTGTCACCGTAACGGTCACGGGACCGCTTGGCGAACCAGTGGAGGCTGGGTATGGCGTGCTGAACGGGAAGACAGCCGTCATCGAAATGGCCGCGGCCTCGGGTCATGCGTTGCTCGCCCACACCCAGCGGGATCCCCGTGCCGCCACAACCTACGGCACGGGCGAACTCATCGCCCATGCACTGGACAACGGATTCCGCGACATCATCGTGGGCATCGGCGGAAGCGCCACCAACGACGCCGGGGCGGGCATGGCGCAAGCCCTAGGCTATCGGCTGCTGGATGCTTCCGGCCGCGACCTGTCCCCCGGCGGCGCGGCGCTCGCGCGAATCGCTCGAATCGACGCCGCGCACGCGCATCCTGGGTTAAGCAACGCGTCCATACGCGCCGCATGCGATGTGCGGAATCCCCTGTGTGGTCCGGAAGGCGCCTCGCGGGTATACGGCCCGCAAAAGGGAGCGGACGCCCAAACCGTAGCGGAACTCGACGCCGCGCTTCACCGTTTTGGCGCCGCCATTGAAGAGCAGCTCGGCATCGCCGTGTTGGAACGGCCAGGCGCGGGCGCGGCGGGCGGACTCGGCGCGGGCCTTGTCGCCTTTTGCGGGGCGGAGCTGGACCCCGGATTCGATGTCGTGGCGCGCGCTGTTAATCTGGAGGAGCGCATCGCGGCGGGGGACCTCGTCCTCACGGGCGAGGGCTTGCTCGACGCCCAGACCCAATCGGGCAAGGCCCCAGCGGGCGTGGCAGCCTTGGCCGGGCGCCACGGCGTCCCCGCGATCGCCATCGCCGGCGCTCTTGAGCCGGGCTACGAAACGCTCCATGACGAGGGACTCACCGCCGCCTTTTCGCTGTGCAACGGCCCCATGACCTTGGAAGAAGCCCTCCGGAACGCGGCCGCGCTGCTGGAAGCGACGGCCTTCGCCGTGATTCGCGTCTGGAACGCGGGCTCCACGGGATAGGCGGCGCAGCTATCCGTTTACCGCGCACCATCTGGAACCCAACCGCAAGGAACTTCGGTTTGAACACAGTCTTTGACGCCATCCCCTTCACCGACCCCGACCAAGCAGAGAAGATTCTCGAACGCATCCTTGAGCCGGCCCGGCCCGGTCTCGAAGAAAACCTAAGCCAGTCTTTGGCCGAGTGCCCGGATCCCAGCGCGGCGCTCCTGCGGCTGGACCGGTTCCTTGAAGCGGCGGTCCAGCCCCGCACCGTACTCGAACTCATGGGCATGGCTCCGCGGTTCGCCCGGCTTGTCGTCACCATCTTCAGTCAAAGTCAATTTCTCACGGACATCGTCTGCCGCAACCCGGAATACATGCTCTGGCTTTGGGAAGAGGCCGAACTGGAAAACGCCCGTCCCCGAGAAACCATGTGCGCCGAGATTCGCGAGCAAATCGCCGCATTCGATTCCTTCGAGAGCCAGTGCCGCTGTCTGCGGCGATTCAAGCGCCGGGAGATCCTCCGAATCGCCGTACGCGACCTATTTGCACACGCCTCCGTCGCGTCGGTGACGGAAGATTTGGCCAATCTCGCCGAGGCCGCGCTGGAGGCCGCCGTGGACCGGGGGCAACATCACTTGACGGAGCGCTTCGGAGACCCCATGGAAGCCGATGGCGCAACCCCGGCGCGTTTCACCGTGTTGGGCATGGGCAAACTGGGCGGCTGGGAACTGAACTTCAGCTCGGACATCGACTTAGTCTTCATATTCAGCGCCGGCGGCGAAACCAGCGGAGGAACGTCAAGGAACACCTCCAACCAAGAGTACTTTCAGAAACTCGGCGAATGGGTCGTCAAAGCCTTGTCGGACAACACCAGCGAGGGCGTGGTGTTCCGGGTGGACATGCGGTTGCGGCCCCATGGCCGGATGGCGCCGCTGGCCATAAATCTCGATGGCGCCATGTTCTACTACGAACATCAGGGGCAAGCCTGGGAGCGCCAGGCGCTGATCAAGGCGCGGCCCGTGGCGGGCGACCACGAGTTAGGCTCGGCCTTCATTGAGCAAACCCGCCCCTTCGCGTTTCCCCGTTACTTTGACGATGAGACGCTTGAGGAAATCCGGAACACCAAACAGCAAATGGAAGACCTCGTGCGCGAACGGGGACAGAGCGAGACCGAGGTCAAGCTCGGCCGCGGGGGGATACGCGACATTGAGTTTACCGTACAGATGCTTCAACTGCTCAATGGCGGCCGCATCCCCGCCTTGCGCACACCGAACACCTTGGAGGCCATTCACCAGCTCGGTCTCCACGACATCATCCGCCCCTTCGAGGCGGACACGCTCGCCCGGAACTACATCTTCCTCCGCCGCGTGGAGCACCGCTTGCAAATAGAGGGCAGCCAGCAGGTCCACGCCTTGCCCTCGGACGAAAAGCAACTCGACGCCTTCGCCCGGCGCATGGGCTATGAGAGCGGGCACTCCTTCATGGCCGAGTACCGCGAGCGCGCCGCCATGAGCCGGCGCGTGCTTGAACAGTTTCTCGCCGCGAAAGGCTCCGGCGACCTCTGGGTGATGGACCTGCTGAACCCGCAAGGCGAAGGCGAGGCGGGCCTCCAACGCCTTTCCGCGATGGGCTTCGGCGAACCCGCCAAGGCGCGGGATGAGCTTCAGCAACTTTATCAAGGACCTCGCGAAAGCCCCCACACCCTCCATACGCGGCAATCTTTCGCTGCAGTGGCCCCGGGGCTAATAAAGGCTTTGGCGGAATGCATCGATCCCGACGGAGCGCTCCTTCGTCTGAGCCAACTCATCCGCAACATCAAGGCCCCCAACGCCCTCTATGATTTACTGCGGACCACCCCCAAACTAACCACCTACCTCGTCACGCTTCTGGCCAACAGCGAGTATCTCACGGAGATCCTCACGCGGGATCCCGGGCTTTTTGAGACCTTCGGCTACAAGGGGGCGCTGGATCATCCCGCCACGCGAGAATACCTCAACAAACAACTCGTGAGCCTCTTGCATGCGTTTAAGCCCGAGGCGGCCCCGTACCGGCTGAAGGACGGCGAAATGCTGCGCATCGGGATGCGGGATCTCTTCACGGAAGCCGATATCACGGAAATCTGCGCCGAACTGACGCTGCTGGCGGAGGTGATCTTGGCCCATATGCTAGGCAAAGCGCGGGAAGCCGCGGTCCGGCGCTTTGGAGAAGCCGAAGGCGGATTCGCCATCCTTGGACTCGGCAAGATGGGCGGCCGGGAGATCGGCTATGGAAGCGACCTCGACGTCATCTTCGTTTATGACGGGGACGCTTCCCCGCCGGAGAATGGATCACCGGCGGAGTACTACACTTATCTCGCTTCTCAACTCGGCCGCATGCTCAAGGAACCCACCCCGCACGGCTCCCTTTACGAACTAGACGCCCGCCTGCGCCCCGAGGGGAGCAGCGGCCCCCTGGTGGTCAGCCACGGGCGCTTCGAATCGTATTACCGCCACGAGGCCCATCCTTGGGAACGGCTCGCTCTGATGAAGGCCCGCGCCGTGGCGGGCGATTCCCCTTTCGCAGAGGGTATGGGCGAACTCGCCAGCGAGATCGCGTTCGCCCAGTCCTTGGACGCCGAGAGCCTGGCCCATATCGAGGATATCCGGCAGAAGATCGCCGCTAGCGCCAAGCCGTTTGACCTGAAAAAACAAGAAGGCGGCATCGTCGAACTCGAGTTCGCCGTACGCCTCCTCCAACTCCGTCACGCCGAAGAGGACCCTACTCTGCAACGCGCCGATGTCATCGGAGCCCTAGATCGCCTTCGGGAAAGGGGCGATCTCGATGAGGCGGATGCGGACACATTGAGCAGCGCCTACAAACTCTACCGCCGCATCGAGAACCGTATCCGCATGATGCATGGCCGCCCAGGCAGCGCGCTGCCCGAAGACGAGAACGCCCAGCGAGACCTCGCCCGCCGCCTCGGCCTGGAAGGTGAGCTGCCCGCCATCGTCCACGCCGAACAAGCAAACGTGCGCGCCATTTACCAGCGAATTTTGAAACAACTTCAACAGGAGGCCGACTGATCCCACACCGCGCGTGTATCTCCTTTCGTCATGAGAAGCGCTGCGACGGGGGTAAACGGCTTGCGCCCCAGTTGTTCAGGGGAACATTGCTTTCCTAAACAGACAGAGATTGCTATTCCGTTCACGTCGGCAAGGGCCTCAAGCCAGAGTGACATCTCAGGTTGGCTGATCGCGATGAAGACGACGGCAACGACCTGATAGTAATAGGTAG
>JAWOFY010000473.1:0-2752 GCA_046497285.1 Candidatus Hydrogenedentota bacterium | reverse complement strand
CTCAACGCCAAATACCACGAGAAGGAAGCCGCCATCATCGCCAACGCGGGCAAGCGGGGGGCCATCACCATCGCGACCAACATGGCGGGACGCGGCACGGACATTAAACTGGCCGAGGGCGTGCGCGAATTGGGCGGGCTCGCCATCATCGGCACGGAGCGCCACGAGTCACGCCGGATCGACAACCAGTTGCGCGGCCGTGCGGGCCGCCAGGGCGATCCCGGCACCACCGAGTTCTTCGTCAGCCTTGAGGACGAGGTGGCCCGGCTGTTCGGCGGCGAAAAGGTCAAGAACCTGATCGATTGGTTCGGCAGCCAGCAAATGGACGACCAGCCGCTCAATCAGAAGACGGTAAGCCGCTCCATCGAACGCGCTCAGAGGCAGGTCGAGGAGCATCACTTCGAGATGCGCAAACACCTGCTGAAATACGACAACGTCAACAACACCCAGCGCCAGGTTATCTACGCCATCCGCCGCGACGTCCTCGAGGACCGCGACGTGACCGAACGCATCTACAACATGTTCGATAACATCATCGGCGACGCCGTGGCCGAGTATGCCCCCGAAGATGAATTGCCCGACAATTGGGACCTCGAGGGATTGGAGGCCCGGTTCCACCAGTTCTTCGGCTTCCAGCCCCGCGTCATCGCGGACGAGACCGAACTCCAAAACCAGGCGGGGGAAGGCCGCAGCATGCACGATGACCTCTACGAGCAGGTCGTCGAGGAATACAAGCGCCGGGAAAAGCTAATCGCCGAGGAGATCCGGGCCCATTTTCAAGAGCGGTATGGCGAGCGCGCACGCGACCTCGACTTCGAGAAACTCGCCCGGCGTCAGGTCCATGATTACGAGTTGATGGTGCTGTTGCGCACGGTGGACGACAAATGGATCGACCACCTCTATAGCATGGACTACCTCCGCGACTCCGTCCGCCTGCGCGCCTATGGCCAGCGCGATCCGCTCATCGAGTACAAGCAAGAGGCCTACGAAATCTTCGAGGGGATGATGCGCAACATCGATGAGACGGTCACGCAGACCTTGTTCCGCATCACGGACCCCGAGGTGCGCAAGACCCGCGCCCAGAAACGCCGGCGGGGGACGCTCACGCAGCAAGAAGACCCCATGGCGCAGTTGCAGCACTACACCTACGTCGCCGCGCCCAAGCAGCAAGATCGCAGCTTCGCCTCCTACGACACAAGCAACTTCGCCTTGGGGGGCCAAGCCGCCGGGAAGACGGAGGACGACACCGGACACCGCGAGACCCGGGAAGAAGCAAAAACCCAGACGGCCACCAAGAAAAAACCGGAGCCCGTCCGCGTGCAGGAGCGGGTCAAACCGAATGATCCCTGCCCGTGCGGCAGCGGCAAGAAGTACAAGAAGTGTTGCGGCGGGAAGAAGGACTAGTACTCGGCCCGCGCTAACATTGTGATTGCCCCGTAACGCCGGCACATCGCCGAGATTAGAGCATAATTCTCCCTTTAAAGGGAGATCAAGGGGAATGTTCTACCCTGGAGCAGCCTCGTCATCCGGCGATCAGGGGTAATGGACAGGATTGACACGATGGGGCCGCGCTACCCACACGTTTAGGGTGGACATCCAGAAATCCCCAGACGGTTACCGGGGGTTGAGCCCGCATGCCACCGCCCGCGGACTCACCCCCCGGCTTCCGTCATCCCTACGGGACACCCATTTCAGGCCACGGGCGGTGCAGCCCGCCGAAGCCCTACCAATCATGCTCGCCCACCGTGGTCATCTCTGGGCCATCCGGTCCATAGACCTCGATCTCGGTTTCCGGCGGCAAGTCGCGGACATGAAATGTCTTCTCGTCCCAATCCATGGCCTTGTCCATGACCTCTTGCCTACTCATTTCCTGGCCGCCGGGCGGCAGGAGCCTCCCGTCTTCATCGTAGAGGCGTATAAGTACGGCATCGTACAGTGAGCCGGAACCATAATCGTACGACATCCGGAGCGAGGACTCCGCCAGGATACGCACCAAGGCTTCGCGCGCAGTGACGCCTTCCAGGTTAAGGGTGATTTCCGCCCGCTCGTGAAACGCTTCCGGCGGCAATTCCAAGACCTGAATACCCGGGGGGTAAAAGGCCAGGTAGCGGCTGGAGTCCGGGTAGGCGTTGACGGCGTCTTCGAGGGCCTTGAGGGCTTCCCAGACGGAGGCGTCCTCGACGCGCAGGTCAATCACGCGGTCCAGGATCGTCTCTCTCCCCTTCGACTGGCGCGACGTAAAGGATTCCGTCCTCCTCGAAGATCTGAAAACGCCCCTCCGTGACCGTCAGAAAGCGGCGGAAAGCTTCGCCAAGCGTCTCGCCTTTCTCCACCACGAACGTGGCGTCCGGAATGCCTAGTTCGATACTTTCCTGGCTTGTGTAGTTCTCTTCAAAGCTCATGGGTAGTCTGGGAAACGCGTCCCGGATCGCGCGAAAAGCGCCGTAGAGCCCACGTTCAAGGGCGTTCTCCGCATTCCGTTCCGCCCGTTGCTCAAGAAGCTCCGTTTCTTCGGCCGCCCCTGGCTCTTCGGCGTGCGCCACCGCCACGGCGCCTGCCATGGCCGCGGAAAGCACGGCCAGACACAAAAGCGGTTGGACGGTTGTGTTGCGGATAATGGAGGGGAATGCTGGGCGGCGTGAGGCAGAAACCATCTCGAAATCCTCCCTTTGGGGTACGATGACCAGAAAGCCGGGGGAGCATGTCTATATAGGTGATACAGTATGCCATAAGGGTGTATATTTATCAATAT
>JAWOFY010000413.1:0-7754 GCA_046497285.1 Candidatus Hydrogenedentota bacterium | reverse complement strand
CTCGCCGAAATCGTCGATTGGGAAGACCCGGTGGTGTTCGAGGCTGAAGGACGGTGGCGCCGGCTAATCCCCTCAACGAACTGATGCGTCCCGCCGCAAGCGTATTATCAACAAAGCAGCCCCATCTCCGCACGACGTTGCCGCGCTACACCGCCATTCACAACCGGCATCGGGCCCCCTCGAACGCCCCGCTCGGATAGCGGCTTATGCCGGGGGAAAAAGTCAATTTTCGGTTTGACGGATTGCGCTGGACTCTGCTAGAGTACGTATGGAGTTGCACGTTTTTCCCTGCAGTGTTCGAATAGGCTGAGTAAACGTTGATCCTTAACAGTTTGAACCGGGAGTCCAACATTCGTGTGGTCCACAACAAGCCGTCGTAAGGCGGACGTTGGGAGGCTACCGTGAGGACACCCACCTAGTGGGCAAGGTTCAAGCGTTTCTCGGCCAACGGCACAATGCGGGGATTTTTTGAGGCGGGGTTCGAACAGGATTCGAGTCCCGCTTCGATACTTTCCAACCCCAAAGCCCGCGGCATGCATTCTTCACCAAGCGTGAACTGCGAGCGCGCGGAATGGGAGAATACGACATGGGCTTGCCCGCATTACGCTACGTTGACGCGGTTCCCTTCCAGCACGGAAATGAGACCCTAATCTGCCTGAGCGACCCTCAGGGCTACATCGAAGAACAGCTTCTGCTCTCCCCCGCGGCGTACTTTATCGCAAGCCTCCTCGACGGGGAGAACGACGAGGCGGCCATTAAGGCCGTTTTTCGGGAACAGTTTGGGCATGATGTCGTGGACGACGAGGCCATTCACACGGTGGTGTCCCAACTGGATCACAATGGATTCCTCGCGACGCCCCGTTTCTTCGAAGTGAAGGACAGCGTGGACCGCGCCTTCGCAGAGTCTTCCACGCGTGCGGCTTATCTCGCCGGCAGGTCCTATCCCGATGATCCCGAGGAACTCCGCCCCTTTTTGGCCGAACCATTCGACGGGGAGGATGGAGCCGGGCAGCCTTCTTGGCAGGAATCCAAGGGCAGCCAACCGTTGCGGGGCCTCATCGTGCCGCACATCGATTTTCAGCGCGGAGGGGCGGCCTACGCCCAGGGCTATAAGCGTCTGTTCGAACAGGGGAAGCCCGATGTCGCGCTGATCTTTGGCGTGGCGCATGCCGCTCCGCCAACGCCTATTATATTGACGAAGAAAAACTTCGAGACACCGCTGGGAACGTTGCGAACCGACACGGCGATGGTGGAGACCTTGGCGGCGGCCTGCTCGTGGGATCCGTTCGCCTATGAGACCGTCCACCGCACCGAACATTCCATCGAGTTTCAGGCGTTGATGTTGAGCTACTTGTTTGGCGAGGACATCCGCATTGTGCCCATCTTGTGCGGGGACTTCTCTGCTGCCGGCGGACAAAACGGCGAAGGCGCGGCGCCGGAGGTGGAGCGTTTTCTTGAGGCCTGCCGCGAAGTGACCGCCCAATCCGAGCATGCGGTAACCGTTATAGCCGGCGCGGACCTCGCGCACGTCGGCCAGCGTTTTGGCGATCCCTTCGAGATTGACGACAAGATCACCTTGCAAGTCGAGCAACGGGACCGCGAAGACCTCGCCTACGCCGTGTCAGGTAATGCCGAGGGCTTTTACAGCTCGGTTATGAAAGACCATAATCAGCGGCGCGTGTGCGGCCTCAACTGCATCTACGCCACCATCAAGACCTTGCAGGGCCGGGCGCCAGCGGGCGACAGCGAACTCATCCACTACAATTACGCGCCCGATCCCTCAGGGGGGATTGTGTCGTTCGCCGGCGTGGTCTTTCCGTAGCGGAAGCGCGGCGCGCCGGGCCGAGGTAATCCTCCTCCGCCTTAAGGAGTTTGCATGAGGGAGCGTTCAAGTTCTGGCGAGGCCTTAATGGGAACGAACCAATCAGCGGGATAAAGGTAATCCTCCCCGCTCTCATCAATCACACGCACCTCGCCATCAAGAGCTGCATCTTCGTCCGGCATCACCCGATAGATTTTGTGGAGTTCCAACGATGCCGGATAGGAGGCATTGTTGACGCACACCACAAACCGCCGTTCTGCTGGATCTGTGTCGGTCATAGTATTCAGTCCAAGTACCGCGTCTAATCGCGGTATTGCGCGAGCGTATCCTCGCCGGGCCAGGTTGGCGCGCCGCCATAGTAGGGGTACTCGTCAAATTTCTCGCCCTCGTTCAAGGCGCGCGGATCCTCCGTTCGTCTTAATTCGTCCATCAGCCGTTCCCGCAACTGTTCGCGGATGGCGGCATACGCGGAGTCGTCCGCCACGTTGTTCACTTGGTATGGATCCAACGCCAAGTGATACAGCTCTTCGGCGGGCCGTTTCCCAAAACTCAACTCGTACAACGGTTGCACATCGGGCCGCTCGCGATTGGCCCAGAGGTAGTACTTGGTCAAACCGTTGTCGCAATCGGCCAGCCAGGCGTCCTCGTAATAGGCGTCCTCCCAGTTGGGTGTGCCTGCGGGCCAACGATCTGGCTCGAAGTTGATGATGTACAGGTACTCATCCGTGCGGATGGCCCGAGAGGGATACCCGCCTCCATTGTCTCCTTCTTGAGCCGGCACATGGCGTTCGCGCCCGGTGAACACAGCGTCACGCGACTCATCCACCCGCCCTTCAGCCTCGGTCTGAAGAAGGGACAGGAGACTCCGGCCGGTCATGGCGTCCGGGACATCTAGGCCGGCGGCTTCCAGAAAGGTGGGGGCGAGATCGGTAAGGTTGGTCATGTCGGTGACCGTCCGGCCGCCCGTGGCGCCGTTTGGCCAACAGATGGCGAGGGGCACGCGCGTCCCCCGGTCGTAGAGGTTGCCCTTGCCTCGCGGGAAAGGCCACCCGTTGTCGCCGGCCATGACCACAATGGTGTTGTCTAGCTCCCCCATTTCCTCCAATACCGCCAGCTTCTCGCCCACTTCACGGTCGAACCTCTCGACTTCGGCGTAATAGTCCGCGATATCTTTCCGCACCGGCTCCGCATCGGGAAAGATCGGCGGCGTCTCCACATCGTCCGGGTCGATGCCCTTTTCTTCCCGGAGGTCCGTGTCATAGGGGCGGTGCGGATCGTGCGCGCCAAACCAGAAGCAGAACGGTTGCTCACCGGACCACTCTTGCAGAAACTGCTCGAAATCGGGATAGCCCGGCCCCGCGGGATTGCGGTCCCGCCCGCCGGGTTCAAGCTGGCCGGGTCCCCATCCTTTTCCGCTACGGCCCACGAAGTAGCCCGCCTCTTCGAGCAAATCGGGATACACATCAAAGGAGGCATCCAGCGAGGACCAGAGACTGGCCCCTTCCCGCAACCGCCAGAAGTGTTGGCCAGTGAGGATCGAGCCGCGAGCGGGCGTGCAGGACGGCGAGGAGAGATGCGCGTGGTCGAAAAGCACGCCCTCGCGCGCCAGCTTGTCAAACGTGGGCGTGCGCACGGTGGGATCGCCGTATGCGCCGGCATGAGGCCAACCCCAGTCATCGGCGAAGGCGAAGAAGATATTGGGCGATCTATTGGATGCGGCGCTGGATTGCCTCCTATTGGCGGCGGGTAGCACGGCGGCGAGCACGCCCAGTCCCGTGGTCCGAATGAATTCGCGGCGGTTTACGGTAGCCATGACGCCTCCTTTGAGTTAGACAACAGCAGCGGAACGCGCTCTCAGGTCTCCCCCTCGGATTCGGAGAAAACCTGCGCGGTAAAACGATACAAACGATAGGCGGGGTCCCGCCACGCGCCGGGTGGATAGCCCGCCTTATAGCAAACGGCCTCAAGGAATTCCTCGGTGCTCCACCCATGTTCCGTGGCGACTTGGGGGAGGAGCAGCCCGCCCTTTTCTCCCTCACGCTCTATGCATACGCCATCCCGCCCGATGACAATCTCATCAATCGAATGCACAGCGCACATGGGAGAGTCGGGCGTGTCGCCGGGCGCGAACGCCGAAATCTCGATCGTTATCTCCGGCAATTCTTCGGCTTTTACCGGCTCAAAACGCGAATCGCGAAAGGCGGCGTTGACCGTATTGTCTCGAACCGCCTCCGCCAACGGCTTTATGTTAGCGGTGTACCCGACGCACCCCCGTAGAAACGCCCCCCGTCTCAACGTTACAAAGGCTCCGCGTTTCTCCAACAGAGCTTTGGGAAGGTCCAGGCCCTCAAGACTAAGGAGGCGCCCCTCCTTGACCCAAGCTTCCAGGGTCCGCCTGGCGAGCTGTAATAAAAGCTCCTCTTCTTCCCCCGAAAGAAACGCTTCGTCGGCTCTTGTCACCGTCCGATGCCCCCTTTCTGAGTGCTCCAGCTACTCCTTTACTCACTCCTCCGTTTGTGGCGTGCGGCGGCTCTCGGGTTGCGCCGGCGTTGGTTCAAAGAACCCCGCCGCCAAATAACTCACGCTATGCCCCATGTCCCCAGTCTGCAGGCCGGACATCGTATAATCAAGCAGCACGCCGCGCGCACTACGCGGGACGAGTTCCATCAACACAGACAGAACCGACGAGCCACAAAAACGGGTGCGGTTCTCACGCAAAAACCGCGCGAAGCCCGAGCGGTTTCGCTGCAACACGAGCCGCAACGCCGCAATATCCAGCTCTTGAATGGCCTCCAAGGCATCCTCCCCCTCCCCAAAGGGCGCGAACCCGAACGCCTCGCCGTAGTGGGTGAACTCCACGCTTGCGACAAGCAAGGTGCGCTCGTTGAGGTGCGGCTCAAGCGCCGATGCGATCGCCCGCGCTTTCCCCTGGTCTATCTGGCCGTCTTCGCCGCGCAAGTCGCCCACGACCATAGGGATAATCTCAAATTCACCCAGGCGCTCCTGGAGAAACGGGAGGAGCACTTCGATACCGTGCTCATTTTCGTGAATCTGTTTGCGCCGGGCGTCGTTACTTAGCGGATTGGAAGCGCCGGGAGGAGCGTAGGTAAGAGCGCGGCGGGATATGTGGGGCGACCACAGCACTCGATAGATCGCGGTCCCGTCCAGCAAGACGGGCCCCAAGGGCGTGAGATAGTAATGAACACTCGGTATCGACCCGCCCCGGAAGTTGGCGTGATGCGAGGGACTCAACACGATGACCCTATCGTAGGCCCCCGCCTCCACATGCCGGAACGCCGCCCCCATGACAGGACCCGCGTAGTCATAGCCGGAATGGGGGGTGATTAGGGCATGAAGCCGCCCTTCCAGGCCGGGCGAAGGTTCATCGGGATCCTCCGCCATGTAGCCGCGCACGGCGTCTCGCAGCTCTTCTTCAGAGGCGGGATACCATACCCCCGGCCCCACCGGCCGCCGGCCACGGTACTCCGTGAGCGCTCCCGCCGTTGCGGCCGCTCCCAGCAACAAGACGAACACAATGAATCGATTGCCGCATGCCATGGGTTAAGTCTAGCATAGGCCCACCAGGGGCGCAAAAGCGTAGGGGGTCTATGCACCACCGTTTTTCCCCAATCGCCGGGTAAGTCGGCTTAATCCATCTTGCTGTCCCTATTGTTAGCGCCAGAAAAAGAACGTTATCCTCAACCAATGGGTGAGGACGTACCGCCGGCGTCTCGCCGGCATTTATGAGCCGTCTGGAAGGCGGCGATATGGTTCTTGCGAATTCTTACCCGGCGATTGGCGTTTTTCCGCCGCTTTTCCCAGTGGCCTTTCTGCATGGTATAGTTGGTTCAAATGTCGATCAGCCGAACATGGGATCAGGAAAAAAAACGACGGAGACCATTTGAACGTGACGGCCCAGAAAACCGGCGGGACCCAAGCCTATTTGGCGGCAGGCGTGTTAGGCTTCACCGTGCTGGTGTGTGGCGGCTCGGTGATGGTGTTCCAATTCCTGGTCGTGCGCATCCTCGCCCGCTTTTTCGGGAGCGGGCTTGACGCCTGGGCCGCGGTTATTTCGGTATGTCTGGCCGGCATCAGCCTCGGTTACTTCGTGGGCGGCAAGATAGCGGATCGCTTCCATTCATGGCGCGTGCTGGGGCTACTGATTTTGATGGCGGGTGTGCTGGGTTCGCTGCTCGAATACCTCGCGGTTTGGGCCGGGGGAGTGCTTCTCGAGATTGATGCGGCATTGTCGTGGCACCCGTACATAGCGGCTTTTGTTGCTTGTTTCCTTCCCAATATTACGCTCGGAACCGTCTTACCCCAAGCCATCCGGCTTCAGGCCCGGCAGCTCGAACACGTGGGCGCCACGGCCGGACGCATCGCCGCGATGAGCGAAGTGGGAAGCATCGTAGGTGTGGTTATGACAGCTCAGCTATTTATCCCCAAACTGGGGGTGTTGCAAACGCTTTACGGCCTGGCTGCCGTGCTGGCGGCCTTGGGCGTCACCCTAATGGCGGCCAGCCGCAAACTCGCCGTGGCCGGCTTGGCAGGGGCAATGCTCCTGGCGGCTCCTGCCTGCGACGCCGAGGTGCTGTTCGAAGAGTACAGCGCCTATCACCATATCGTGGTGGAAGACCAGGGACGCGAGCGAATCCTGCGCTTTGACCAATTCGTTCAGAGCAAGATGTCGCTCGACAATCCCTTTGAAGGGGGATGGGAGTACCAGGAGTTCTTCCATGTTCCCATGATCTTGAACCCCACCATTGATCGCGCCCTTTTTGTGGGACTGGGCGGCGGTACGGGCCCGAAGGATTTCCTCCGCGACTATTCCCACGTCGAGGTCGACGCCGTCGAGATTGATCCCAAGGTGCTGGAGGTGGCGCGGGAGTACTTCCATCTGCCCGAAGACCATCCCCGCTTGAACGTGGAGGTGCAGGATGGCCGGGCCTTTCTGCAACGCAACCGTGAGCCCTACGGGACGATCGCGGTGGATGCGTACGCCTCGGGCGGCCCGTCCGGGGCCTATATCCCGTACCACCTCGCCACACAAGAGTTCTTCGAACTCTGCAAGGAAAACCTCACCCCTGGAGGAGCGTTGACTTTCAACGCCGTGGGTCAGTACGGCGGCCTCAACGACTCAAGCATCCGGGACATCAACACTACGATTCGCTCGGTCTTCGACGTGGTGTACGTCTTTCAGGCGGCCACAAGTTGGAACACGGTGTTCGTGGCGATGAAAACCGAAGGCGTGGAACGGGATCCAGAACGGGAATGGCCGAACGGGCCTTGGTTGGAAGAGCATCCCCTCAATGGAAGGCAATTGCGGCAACTCACCGAGGGGCTCCTGGAAAACGGCTTTCTAAGCATTGAGTCCCTGCCCAGACGCGTAGCGCAATTCTCCCGCGCCCACCGCTTCCACGGCGATGGGGACATCCTAACCGACGACCACGCCCCCGTTGACACGGGAGGCCGCCGGTAGCGCGGGTTTAATCCCCCATCACCGTCACAACGATAGTGCGGTTGCGCGGCTTGATGTCACATTCCAGGTGGAAGATCTGTTGCCACACGCCAAGGGTCATTTCGCCGTCGGACACCGGCACGGTTAGCGAAGGCCCCAAAGTGCTCGCCTGGAGGTGAGAGTGGCCGTTGCCGTCGTGCCATGTCCGCTCATGGCCGTACTCCCGGCTGGGCGGCATGAGCTTGTCAAGAATGGCCGGCAGGTCCTTTTGCAGGCCAGGCTCGAACTCAATCGCCCCGATGGCGCCCGTGCTTCCGACGTTGAACACGTGCACTACGCCAGCGCGTATCCCGGATTCCGAGACCACGTCTTGAACTCGGCTCGTAATGTCATGCATCTGCCCATGACCGCTGGTGGAAACCATGATGCTCGCTTGATGGGTCATCGCTCGTATCCTTTGTCTTTTGTGTGTGT
>JAWOFY010000360.1:0-2735 GCA_046497285.1 Candidatus Hydrogenedentota bacterium | reverse complement strand
GCTTGCCTAAGCGGGAGCCGGATCCGTATCATCCCACTTCCCCTTATGGGTTGAGCAAAGCCGCCGGGGAACTTATGATGCAGACATGGGCGGAATGCTACGGGCTCGAAACGGTGTCTCTCCGCCTCTTCAATGTGTACGGTCCGCGTCAACAGGCCGATTCAGCTTACGCAGCGGTTATCGCCGCCTTTCTCGCTGCAGCAGTGGAGGGGGGGGAGTTTGTTGTGTACGGAGATGGCGCCCAGACGCGCGATTTCATCTATGTGGAAGATGTGGCCCAAGGCTTTCTGCGGGCATCTCTCGTGTCTGGCCCATTCCGGGGTGAGGTGTTTAATATTGGCCGAGGGGAGGAGGTCTCCGTGAATGAACTGACTGAGGCCGTGGCGCAAATCGCGGGCCGGGACCAGGCTAAGCGCGTACATCGACCTGCCCGCCCAGGCGATGTGCTGCATTCCAGGGCAGAGATCGAGTTGGCGCGTGAATTGCTTGGCTTTCAACCGGTTGTCCCCTTGGAGGAAGGGTTAGCGAAAACGTTTGCTTGGTATGCCGCGGCGGCCCCCGGAAGCAGCTGATAAGAATCCTTTTTGATAGGGTATTGAGCAAACAAGAATACTAGATAAACCATTCTTAACTTGACCCATTTCACAAGGACAAACCCATGCGGATTTTATTGACGGGCGGTGCGGGGTATGTAGGCAGCGCGTGTTTGCGGTGGCTGTTGCGCAATGGCCATGACCCGGTGGCGTATGACGATTTGTCGGAGGGCAATGCGTCGTCCGTGCCGGCGGAGCGTTTGATTCGGGGCGACATACTGGATGGAGAACGGCTTCGCGAGGTGATGCGGGGCCACAAGACGGAGGCGGTGATGCATTTCGCCGCCCTGGCCTCGGTGCCGGAATCCATCGTGCAGCCCGAGCGGTATTACCGCGTGAACGTGTTGGGCACGAAGAACGTGCTTGACGCCATGCGGGATTGCGGCGTGGACCTGATCCTGTTCAGCAGCACGGCGGCCACGTTTGGGTTTCACGCGGAGATGCCGCTCACGGAGGAGTCCCCGCAGACGCCCGCGGTGCCCTATGGAACGACGAAACTAGCGGCGGAGTGGATCATCAAGGATTACGCCAAGGCCTACAATCTCGGCTATGGATTGCTGCGGTATTTCAACGCGGCGGGGGCCGATCCCGATGGCGCGCACGGCGAGTCCCGCCGGGAGGAAACGCATCTGATCCCGTTGACGTTGGCCGTGGCGCTGGGCCAACGCGAGAAGCTCTACATCTACGGAGGCGATTTCGATACGCGCGACGGTACCTGCGTCCGCGATTACGTTCATATCCACGATCTCGCTCAAGCTCACCAATTGGTCATCGAGAACATCGAGCCCGGGGTGGGCAAGGCCTACAATCTGGGGTCCGGCACGGGGACCACAGTGCTGGAAGTGCTTCATGCGTGCGAACGCGCCACGGGCCAAGCCATTCCGCATGAGATCGTCAACCGCCGGCCGGGCGATCCGCCCGTGCTTGTCGCGAGTTCGGAGCGCATTCAAGAGGAGCTGGGCTGGAAACCGGCGTTTCCCGGGATTGATGACATCGTCGAAACGGCGTGGAAATGGCATTCCACTCATCCCCACGGGTATGGCGAACAGCCGACGTGTCCAACCATGGCCCCGGAAACGCCGTAAGAGGTCTTGCGATGAGTGGGAACGGGGAATACACCAGAGGGGAAGCGGCGCGCGGCTACGTGCTCATTATGCCATGCCGTGATGAAGCCGCCTACATCCAGCAGACGATTGATTGTATCGCGGGGCAAACCATTCTTCCGCAAGAGTTGGTCATTGTGGACGACGGGTCGACCGACGAGACCGGCCAGATAGCCGAGGTCGCGGCTGAGGCGCATCCGTGGATTCAGGTGATCCACCGCCCAGACCGGGGCGAGCGCAAAGTCGGGGGCGGCGTGGTGGAAGCGTTCTACGCGGGCTACGAATCTCTCCGCACGAACGCCTACGTCTACCTCTGCAAGATCGACGCCGATGTGACCTTCGCGCCGGATTATTTCGAGCGCATCATGGGCCTGATGGAGGCGGATCCCCGCCTTGGAGCCGCCAGCGGCAAGGTGTTCAACCCTATTGATGGCGCCTTCCACGAAGAGCGAATGGTCCCCGAGATGGTCTCGGGCCAGGTCCGCTTTTTCCGGCGGGAGTGCTGGGAGGAGATCGGCGGCTTCGTGCCCGAGGTGATGTGGGATGGTATCGACTTTCACCGGGCGCGCATGTTCGGCTGGACGACTAGGAATTTCCCCGACGAAAAGCTGCATATCCTGCACCACCGGCTCATGGGCTCTTCCCACCGGAGCATCTTCCACGGCCGCCTGCGCTGGGGCGCCGGCCAATGGTTCATGGGGACTCACCCCCTCTACATCGTCGCCAGCGGCGTCTACCGCATGCGCGATCGGCCCCGCCTCATCGGCGGGTTGCTCATCATCGCGGGCTACTTCCACGCCATGCTCACGGGCAAGCGGCGCTACGACGATCCCGCTTTCCGGAAGCATCTCCACGCCTGGCAATTACGCCGCCTCGGCCTGGGTTGGCTCGCGCCAGCGGTGAAAGAGCCCTCTCAAGAGGAATCAACCCTCCCTGAGTAGCGCGCCCTGAACACCTGTCGATGCAATGCGCATAACGCCATCTTTGTGTTACACATTGCCCAAACTCATTGAAGATACTGGCTTGTCGTCGTGTTTGT
>JAWOFY010000351.1:0-4637 GCA_046497285.1 Candidatus Hydrogenedentota bacterium | reverse complement strand
TATCGGTTCAAGCGTCTGCAAGGGATCGGGGACGATGCCCGCGCATACGACAATGTGAAATCCTTCAGCCATTACGTGTGTTCTCCTACAAAATGTTGTAATCCCCGGCCGGGGAGTAGCGTCAGTTCTCGGACGAGTGGAAGCCGCCCGCGCCGGCGTGAAAGGCGACGGCCCCCCGCTCTTTCTCTTCATCGCTTATTTGCGTGCAGTTCCAGAAGCATGCCCCGCAATGCACGCATTTCTCCCGGTCGAACAGGGGCGCGCCACCTTCGGGATTCGGCGTAATCGCCTGCCCGGAACAGGCCTCCACGCACAGCGGCGCGCAAAGCTCCGGATGCTCGAACACGACGTGGTCCGCGTAGCCGCCGGCCGCCTGCACCTTGCCGCCCACCAAGAGGGCATCTTGGTGGGACATCAGCAATTGGCCATCGAAGGGGATCTCCGGCCACCCGGCGCGCGTCATCAAAGCGTCGTGCAGCGGCTCCCCCTTCGCTTGGCATTGCTGGCGAATTTGTTCGATCTCCTCGGGCGGGATCTTACCCTGGAAGTATTCCTCGAACGAGGGGACGCCTTCGTCCTGCCGGGATGGCGTCGCGGTCGGGTGGAGTTTGCCTTTGGTCATCCCCGCAAGCCCCATACCGATCATGCCGCGGATGAATCCCTTGTGGAACCCATCCCTCGCATGTTTCGCCTTCTGCGCCTCCGACTCAATCCAGCTCGCTCTCCGCCGTTTCACGTAGGTCTCGTCGAGGGCCTCCTTGGTGAACGGCTTGCCTTCCTTCAGCAGTTCGGCCACGGATTTCGCGAGGAGCGCGCCGCTCTCCCACGCTTCGTCCACCCCAGAATTCATCAATACATTGGTGGTTCCGGAACCTTCGCCGATGCGGGCAAACCCGTCTCCCACAAGGAACGGCTCCCCGCGCTTGCCCGCTTCTTGAAGGGTCTTGGCTCCCCAGGAGCGCATTGTCCCGCCTTCGAGGTAGCGCCACAAATAGGGGTGCAGCATCCAGTGCTGTAAATAACGGTATACCGTGCGCACGGGGCTGTTGAACCACGAGGGCACGAAAATACCCAGTGACGCCATCCCGCCGGGGTAGACATACATGAAACCGAAGAGCTCGGGCTCAGGGTATCCCATCGTGTGGATGACAGTCCCCGGCTCCAGGTCGCAAGCCTCCGGCAGTTCAACGACCATCTTCATGCCGACCGCCCAATCGCGCTGGTGATGTCCCTCGGGCAAACCAAAATGCTCGTCGAGCGACCTGCCCACGGGTCCAACGGGTCCATCAGCGACGACGGTCAATGGCGCGCGGACCTCCATCCCCGGGGTGTAGCCCGCGGAGGGGTTGCCGTCCAAGTCGGTTCCCTGGTCCATCAGGCGAACACCCGCGACCCCCTTGTCTTGAATCACGGGTCCGGTAACAGGCGAACCGGGCCAGAGCTGCGTGGCGCCGGACATCATAAGGTTGTCGGCCACCCACTGGTTGAATTGCCCAATGGAAAGCACCAGGCCACCGTCTTTTCGCAGGAAGGGGGGAATGTACGGCAGTTCGACGGCTTCGTGTTTCATGCGCGTGACCCATTTCCCGGCGCGCAAAAGCCGGTCCGCCATGCGCAGCGAGCGCGGACGCCGGCTCGCCCCCGTGGGATCGAGCATGTACACGACCCGCTCCTCTCCCACCGGCGCCGTCATGGGGATCGACGCGGGATCAAGGTCTGGAAATGTTTCCCGAATGGCCTGCGCGCGTGTGACGGCGCCCGAGACGCCAAAGGCGAACCCATCGGACCGCTCAAAGCAGATCACCTGCGGAGGCATGCCTTCCATAAGACTGCTTGATACGGCGGGCGAGCCGTCTTCGTTCATCAATTCGCGCGAAAGCGTGGTCAGGAAGCCGCCCGCCGCCGGACCGAATCCGACGCAGACGATGTCGGCCTCCATGCTGGGGCGTTCGATGGTGTTCTCGTTCGTGGAGTCAATTTGGGACATGGTGGCAACTACTCATCTTGGGTAATCGGAGGCTTCGGGTATCATTACTTGCGTCAGGTCGGCGGCGGCGCGGTCCTTGGCGAGGCGGGCCCCCGTCAAGCAACAGTCGAGCTTGCCGCGCAGCCGCTGAAACGTCTCCAACCCTTCGGCGCGGGCGCAGGGCCCCGCCTTACGAGGCTTCACGCCGTCTTCTATGACGTCTCCCGCGCTTCTGACGCCCGCCGCAATACCAGGCGCCACGGTTTCCAGATCGTCGAGTTCCTCGGCTGTGTAACAGTTGCACGAATTATCGTCCCAAGAGGGGTGGCGACTGTATCCATGTACAAGCTCGGTGCAAATGCGCCCTACTTCGCCCGCGGCTCGCGCGCACTGCACATGAGCCAGATCGCTGTAGAACCCCACGAGGCCCGGCAGCCCCTCGGCCAACGCCGGGTTCTCTCGGCCTTTTGTGTCGAGTTCTATCACATCCCGAATCAATTCGCGTGAGGCCAACAGCCAACACAGTGCGTCCGTCATGGGGAAAGTCACTCCCTGGCGGGGCGTGTTGTATAGCTTCTTGCCAAAGGCGTCCGTGGCTTTCCGCAGATGATTCAATGTATACAACCACAACTCCATGGCCGTGGCGAGAGAGCACGCGCCCGTGCCTGGCCGCTCCAGCCCAATCTCACGCATTTCCCGAATCCAGCGCTTGTATTGTTCAAGGAACGGTTTCATCGTCATGGTGAGGCTGAGTTGACGGCGCTGCACGGACTCGGGGCCCTCATACGTAGCTTCGAGCTGCGAGTCCATCCACTTCTGGGGCAAGAAACCGGGACAGTCTTCCGTGATGCCGTATCCACCCATGAGGCTGACGGCTTCCCGCATCATGACACCCGCCTGGACCGTGTTCCAAAGCTTGCACGCCGGGCAGAGCACGTTTCCAACCCCGTCCGCAATCATGTATTGCGCCAACGTGTCCGACTGGAGCGCCTCGAAACGCGCATTGTCCCGCTCCGCTTCCGGTTGGGACTCCAGTTCAAGGAACTCCAAGGCGTTCTTCTCGGCGGTCCGGAACGCTTTCATCTGACTAACGCCGTCCGCGGCTTGCTCTTGTAAGGCGCGCTCTTTGTCCGGCTCGAGTTCGTCTAGGAGGTCACAATGGCGCGCGGCGGCGAACCCGAGGGAAGCCGCGGCTTCCCCGCTGGCCCACACGTCGATCAAGCGATGCAACACGTCTTCCCGCTGTTGAAGCCCCAAATCGTGGCGGGCGCCGCCGGGATCCACGCCCGGCCGGCCGCGGAAGCGCTCGCGATGATAGCGAATAACAGGCTCGACGGCGGACAGCAGTTTCGCGGCGCTCAAGAGCCCCACCGTGACGCGGGTGTGCTTGAACACGGCCTCGATGATGTTGCCGTGGGAGTAGTTGGGCACAATGACGCCATCTTGAATGGTGTAGCCGCCGATGATACGGCTGGCCGGAACCGTCACATTGATCACCGGGTCGCGCGTGGATGACAACTGATGCACAAGCTTCATCGTGGCCGCTCCGCGATCATAGGTTCCGGGGTCGGTTTCTTCCACAATGATCATACAACTGCCCTTGATCCGCTCATCATCGCTGTCCACCGCCACCGTAACGTAGTTGGCGATGTCCATATTGGTGATGAAACGGCCCCGCTTGTCGACTTGGAGGAGCGGCTCCTCGCCATCCCGCCAATCGGACACCCGCACCTTGCCGGCCAGCGTGCCCGTCTCGGCCCCCACATAGGGAACGGGCTCCGTCAGGCCGAAGGCGCCGCGCAGATGGCCCCCTTTGCCATCCGACGCGATGCGCTGCATATACTCCGCGACCTGTTCGGGCGTGCCGCGTTCTTTGATGGGAGCGAACGCGAGATGTCCCGCAAGGCTTCCAGTCGCCGCGCCCGCGTCAACCCACGCCAGTTCGAACGAGATCAAGGACAACAAAAGATTGGAAGCGCCGGCGACGGTTCCCCCGTATTCGGGAGACACAACCGCCGTCGTAATGCCGGCCTCGTCAAAATGCTTGATGAGCGCGTCCTTTTCCTCAGTCCACTCGTGGGTGTTGCGCCCCCCTTCCGCCACGAGGCGCGCCACCGGTCCCCGCGCGACCTCGCGAACGGATTGGAGGACCATTTGAATATCGAACCGCTCCTCGAAGCGCCACATAATTTGGCGCACATCATCTCCCGGAAGAGTCTGCAAAGGCGCCCTCGTTGATTCA
Organism: Candidatus Hydrogenedentota bacterium; assembly: GCA_046497285.1. Taxonomy (GTDB): domain Bacteria; phylum Hydrogenedentota; class Hydrogenedentia; order Hydrogenedentales; family SLHB01; genus SKRY01. The sequence continues at coordinate 429 of JAWOFY010000351.1, read as the reverse complement.
TGCGTTGTCGTGCTCATGGCTCCAATCCTTTCTCATGAGTTGCAACGGGATAGTAAAATATGGCCCGGTTTGAGTTGATAACACTAGAAATGCGCTGGGAAATATGGGGGGCTCCCCGAGTAAGGCGCAGGAAGATAATGCGGTTTTCTATGAAGCCTCTACCCGCACGGGAGGTTTTCCCAGACGTTCATTGAACCTGCAGCCGAAATGCTAAGCATTCCAAAGCGAAAAGTCAAATTGCCGGCGGTCAAACCAGGTCCGTGGCGGACCTAATGGAAGCAATACTCGAAACCGCCCCGGCTCTCAACCTCCTCTCAAAGCGAAGCGAAGGCCCAGGCTTTCACTGGCCGTTTGGCCTGTTGATTCAGGTGTGCATAGGATTATATGCTATCTGTTTATTCGCGTCACGGAAAGAAAGGAGGACGCAGT
>JAWOFY010000336.1:0-8278 GCA_046497285.1 Candidatus Hydrogenedentota bacterium | reverse complement strand
AGCCCCCTGCGGAAGCCTTGGTAGGCGAAGTCAAGGAAAGGTATCCAGCCCTTGTTTTTAGCGATTTCGGCCACTACCTTCCACTGTTCGTCCTCGATATCGACGCCGGTTGGATTGTGGCAGGAGGCGTGCATCCAAAACCTTGCGGACCTCCTCGGTGAATCGGCGAATCTCGCTTGTGAAGGTGCGTTGCTCGTCATCGAGGTGAGCCCCGCGCGTGGATTCTATCACCAGCGTGTCGATCTGCATCGAGGAGTCCAGCGGCTGTAGGCCTTTCATGAGTTCCTGATCCGTCAAGCAGATGTCGCCGGTGTAGAAGATGGTGTGATCGTCGACGCGGAGCACGATGCCGGCGCTGCCAAGGACGTGGCCCGTGTGTTGGAACGTCGCCCGGAAGGGGGAATTCCAGGTCAACGCGAATTCCTTGTCGTACGGCATCCCCGAGGTTTGACGGATGGCGAAATCCACGTCGCTATGAGAATAGAGGGGATAATCACTGATGTTGCGTTCCCGCCCCAACGTGGTCATGACGGATACACTATTATGGAGCATGCGATCGATGATGCTTACCGTCGGCCGGGTGGCATAAGAAGCCGTGGCGGGAAACTCCCTCATCACAAAGGGAAGAGAGCCGCAATGGTCAATGTGCCCGTGGGATATGAGTATGGCGTCGGGCGCCTCTTTCAGCAGAGAGAAGTCGGGCAGCGCGTCGCGCCCTTCTTTCTTGGGATGGATACCGGCGTCCAGAAGGACCCGGCTGTCTCCCTTCTCCACAAGATAACAGTTGGCGCCTATATCCGTGCCGCCGCCTATGGGGGTAAATGTAATGCTACTCACGGTCTACCTCTTATTGATTAATGGCATTCTAGTCAAGAGAGCACAACCTGTCAAGAGATGCCTAACTTGGCGCGCAACGAGAACAGGATAGGCCACTACGCCCTGCCACTCATCTCTGTTGTTCCTCAATCTCCGGCTCCTCCTTATCTCTGAAACCGTAAGACGCCAAGGCCCACTTATTGGGGACTACACACAACTCAAGGGCTATCGGGAAGTTAGATGCTATACACATAGTAAAGCATAGGAGCCGCGAAAAGGAATCCGTCGCACCGGTCGAGAACGCCGCCGTGACCAGGGAACAGTCCTCCGGAATCCTTCATGCCCGCGTCCCGTTTCAGACACGATTCAGCAAGGTCCCCCACCTGGGCCGACACAGATACGAGGGTCCCCGCGTGGATGTAGTGAGCGAGGCTCCAGTCGGGCAATAGTTGGGGGGTAAGGATGTCGCCCACATAATGGAGCCCCACGAGCCCGCCAAGCGCTAGCGCTAACCCACCCGCGGCGCCTTCCCACGTCTTATTGGGACTAACTTTTGGAGCCAGCTTGTGTTTCCCGAGAACAGAACCAATCAAATACGCGCCCGTATCGGTCAAGATGACAGCGACAAGCAAGACCGACACGAGACCCGGACCTATACCGGGCTCGCTGTGCAAAAGCGTGAGGTGAGCCGCAAGCCATCCTACATAGAGCACGCCGAACATGCTGCTTGCCAGACCCGCCACGGAGTGCTGCCCCCGCACGATGTGAAGGGCGGCCACAAGCAAACAGCCTACATACAGGAAAAGATTGACCAAGACGGGCTCTTGAAAATGGCCGCTGAGGGTAACGGCCGTGCCGGCCAGAATGCCTCCGATGGTCTCGGGGGAAATCTCTCTGGCGCGGACAATGGCGTAGTACTCGTAAAGGCCGACGGCGGCCAAGAGGGTCACCAAGCCTGTAAAGCCGGGCCGCAAGAGGGGGCTCCAAGCCAGCAACACGACCAATGGAAGCACAACCGCCGCCGTGAGGGCGCGCGTTAACACAGCGCCCCTCTCTCCCATGGGCATCGTTCCCATTAACGTCCGCCGAACCGGCGGTTTCGAGCCTGATACGCGGCGATGGCTTCGTAAAGATGAGGTTTGCGGAAATCAGGCCAAAGGGTCTGGATGGATACAAATTCGGCGTAGGAGGCTTGCCAGAGCATAAAATTGCTTAGCCGCATTTCCCCGCTTGTGCGAATGAGGAGGTCCAACTCCGACAACGCAGGGATATACAGGTGGGAAGCGAAGGTATCCTCGGTTACTTCTTCGGCTTTCAGGCGGCCCGCTTCAACCTCGCGGCACAACGCCCGCGCCGTGTCCACAATCTCCGCCCGGCCCCCATAATTGATGGCGAGGTTGAGGGTCATGGCGGTATTATTCTCCGTGAGCGATTCGCAATGCTCCACATCGGCCAACGCCTGTTCGGACAGTCCTTCCTTCCGGCCCATGAGTGTTATGCGAATGTTCTCCTGATGAATTTCATCCAGCTCCAAGTGGATGTACTTGCTTAAGAGCCTGAACAGCGTTTCCACTTCTCCCTGGGACCGCCGCCAATTCTCCGTCGAGAAGGCGTAAAGCGTCAGCGCCTCAATGTTCTGAAGTTCCCGGCAAGCCTCGACCACCGCGCGCACGCTCTTTGCCCCCGCCTCGTGTCCCTCGGCCCGCGTAGTCCCGTGTTCTTTAGCCCAACGGCCATTTCCGTCCATAATAATGGCGATATGGCGAGGAAGGTGGTCCTTGTCGATTGTGGGTAGCGGCATCGTTTCATGCTCTGTCAACGGGCTCAAATCCCTTTCGCCAATTCCCGATTTATCATGGCCGGTTCCATGCCACCGTCCTCGCCGCCAAACGGGCTTCATATCGGTTGGGGCGTTCCGCTGGAAAAGCGGAATAACGGGAGACCGCGGCTCCGCTTGTTTCCGCCAGCCCCCCTACACCTCCATGATCTCTTCTTCCTTGTGCTTCAAAGCCTCATCCACCTTTTCGATATACTGGTCCGTCAGTTCCTGCAACCGCTCTTGCTCACGGTGCGCATCATCCTCAGGGATATCACCGGCCTTCTGCGCTTTCTTCACGGCTTCGATCGCCTGACGCCTGGCATTGCGTATGGAAACCCGCGTCTCCTCGGCCAGCTTCTTCACCATCTTGACAAGCTCTTTGCGGCGCTCTTCGGTGGGCTGAGGAATTGGGATACGTATCGCTTTACCATCATTCGAAGGGGTGAGTTCAAGAGGAGAGGCAATAATGGCCTTCTCGATGACGCCAATTTGGCTTTTATCCCAGGGTGTAACCATAAGCAGCCTCGGCTCCGGCGTGGTGACCGTCGCCAATTGGTTCACCTTCATCTTCGTGCCGTAGACTTCCACATCCACCATGTCCAACAGACTCACCGAGGCGCGGCCCGTACGAATAGCGCTGAACTCGTGCCGCAACGCCTCAAGCGCCTTCTCCATTTTTTCCCGCGCTTCTTCCTCCCGTTCGGTGCTGGCCATTACGTTATTCTCCTCTGACTGTGGTTCCTATGGACTCTCCGCGCAGCGCTTTCATAATGCTGCCGGGCCGCGTCAAATTGAAGACAAGTATGGGCATGTTGTTCTCTTGGCACAACGAGATCGCCGCCGCGTCCATTACCTTCAAATTCTGGTTAAGCACAGCCCGGTAATTCAGTGTCTCGTACCGGTGAGCATCCCCATTAAGCACTGGGTCGGAGTCGTATACCCCGTCCACCTTCGTCGCCTTGAACACGGCGTCGGCTTTCAACTCGACCGCCCGCAGCGCCGCGGCGGTGTCAGTAGTCAAGAGGGGATTGCCCGTTCCGCCTCCCAATATGACAACCCTTCCCTTCTCAAGATGCCGAATGGCGCGCCGGCGAATGAAAGGCTCGGCGAAAGGACGCATTTCGATAGCAGTCAAGACGCGGGTAGGCACGCCCTTGCTCTCGAGCGTCGCTTGCAAGGCCAGGGCGTTGATGACGGTGGCCAGCATTCCCATGGAGTCTCCCGTGATCCGGTCCACCAACTCCGCCGGGACTTGCGCGCCCCGGAAGATATTGCCGCCGCCCACGACCAAGCCGATTTCGACGCCCTGGGCATGGACTTCTCCAATCTCACTGGCGAACCGTGAAAGGGCCTCAAAATCAATACCGCAGCTTTTGCCGGGGTCCAGCGCCTCTCCGCTAAGCTTCAGGAGAATACGCTTATAAGCGAACTGGCTCACGCCCGTTTATCCTTGAGTATCGGCGAATTGTTGAGCTACTTCCTCACTCCGTCCGCTATCTTGACCCGTCTCCAAGTCTTCCCCTAACTGGAATCGGGCGAAACGGCGAACCACGATCTTCTCGCCCACCTTCCCGCTGAACTCCTTCACCAAGTCTTCCACGGTGCTATCGGGATCTTTCACGAACTTCTGTTGAAGCAAGCAAACTTCCTCATACCACTTGCCAAGCATCCCTTCGGCGATCTTCGGCAAGATGTTCTCAGGTTTGCCCATGTCGCGCGCCCGGGCTTTGAAAATCTCGCGCTCCTTCTCAACGGCGCTTTCGGGGATTTCGTCCTGAGAAACATATTGCGGCGCCGTGCTGCACACTTGCAGGCACAGATCCCGGCAAAGATCCTGAAACTCCTCGCCCCGGGCCACAAAGTCAGTCTCGCAATTGACCTCAACCAGCACGCCGATCTTGCCGCCCATATGCACATAAGACGTTACCGCGCCTTCCACCGCCGTCCGATCCTGGCGTTTCTCGGCGTCGGCGATACCCTTTTCGCGCAGCCACGTCATGGCTTTTTCCATATCCCCATCGGCTTCCGTCAGGGCTTTCTTGCAATCCATCATCCCCGCACCGCTTTGTTCGCGGAGCGTTTTTACTTCTTTCGCCGTAAATCCTGACATAGTGGTTCTGTTCTCCTTGCTCTATACTCTCAGTTTACCGGGTTTATTGCGTGCTCTCTGAGGTTTCCGTGCCGGAATGGACTTCCGCCGATGCGTTGGCGTCCCCCGTAGCGGACTCCGCCGGAGTTGTCTCGGCCGGAGCTGTCTCGGCCTCTTGTTCCGCCGCGGCTTGCGCGCTTTGCGCGGCGGCTCGCTCCCGCGCAAGACGGTCTTTGCGGGCCTGCTCGCTCTTCCGATCTGCTTCCGACTTGCGCTTTTCCGCCACCGACGAGCCTTCAACGGCCGCATCGGCGATGACCCGGCAGAACAGATTCACCGAACGAATAGCGTCATCGTTGCCTGGAAGAGGAATGGGGACCTGATCGGGATCGCAGTTCGTGTCCACGACGCCGATGCACGGGATGCCCAGGCGGCCGGCCTCCTTCACCGCAATACCTTCCTTCTTGGTGTCCACCACAAACACAATGTCCGGCTGACGACCCATGTTCTTAATGCCATCCAGGTTCTTGCGCATCTTTTCACGCTGCTTGCGCAGATGCACGACCTCTTTCTTGGGTAGTTTATCGAAGCCCCCCGTCCGGTCCATCTCTTCGAGTTTGTGGAGCGAGCGAATACTGCGGCGGATGGTGTCCCAGTTCGTCAAGGTGCCGCCAAGCCAACGGCTGTTGACATAGAACATGCCGCACCGTTCCGCTTCTCGTTTCACAGCTTCCTGCGCCTGCTTTTTTGTACCCACAAAAAGCACCAAACCGCCGTCGGCCACGGTGTCTCGCACCAGATTGTAGGCCTGCTGGATTTGGCGCAGGGTCTTCTGCAGATCAATGATGTAGATACCGTTGCGCTGACCAAAGATGTACCGCGCCATCTTCGGATTCCAGCGGCGCGTCTGGTGACCGAAATGAATACCGGCCTCCAGCAGTTCACGCATTGTTACCATTGGCATGAATTACACTCCTCTTTTGGGTTATGCCTCGGGGTCTTTCGGCCAACCCGCCTGAAGATGGCGGGCACCCTGACCGTTTGAAGAAGAATCAGACCCCTGTGAAGTCAGAATTACTGTAAGATAGCATACTGCGGCGGCCACGTGCAACGTTCGCAATCCATCCCAATCGCCACACCCATGGGCTAGTTCACTTCACTAAACTTTTTATCCACACCTACAACAAGACAACCAACCCCGACCCTGAAAGTCTTGCATCGGCGGCCGTCCACGCGCGCCCATAAACGGGCCCAAGGCCAGCGATTCAAAGAATTGCCCCAAGCATGCTCCATCTGGCACAATCCGTCTTTTCTCGCAACGGATCCCCCCGAACCCAGGAGACCAATCACGCCATGTCCGTATCTCAACCCGATGACAGAATCAAACAACTCATTTCCGAGAGCCTCCACCACGCTATCCAGCATTTTGATGATGCAGACGCCCTCGCACGAATCCGTTCGATTAATACGATTGGGTGTCTTTTGCTGAACCATCTCACAGAAAAGGACTACTCGCCTGTAGCCGGTTCTCTTGAGGTGCGCGCCGGCGGGGAGCCCTTCGGCGTTGAGGCGATGGAAGCCGAGGCAAGCCGCCCCCATTACCAATGGATTGTCGGGACAGGCCCCGATGATGTGATGGAATTCGTGGACTTTGGCGCCCGCTATTGGAAACAGTGGGCGGAAGCGGAAGGCGTAGCGTGGAACGCTGAAGAACCGCCTCCGGTGGTGTGGGAAGTGACCGAACATATCCCGGAGGAACTCGCGGTTTATTCCGTCGCCCCCGACTTATCAGCCAACGTATGCACGGCGATAGATGAGTTCATCGAGAGCCCCACGAACCGGGACACGCTCCTCCAATGGGAAGACGCGGTCAACGACGCCGTCGATTACCTCATGGAGATTCCCGAAGGAATAGACTATCTCGTTGAGGCCGGGATCGCCTCCTGGGAGGATGAAGATGGATTCGAAGACGAGGACTTCGAGGATGAGGATGAGGAGTTTGAAGACGAGGACAACGGCGCACGCCGTTGACGCCAATCGCCGGATAAGTCAGCCCAAGATATATTGATGTCCTTGTTACTGGCGCCTGAAAAGGAAATTCATCCTCACCCAATAGGTGAGAACGTACCGCCGGCGTCTCGCCGGCATTTGTGAGCCGCCTGGAAGTCGGCGATACGGTTCTTGCGAATCCGTTTAACCAACCGGCGTGATTGTTCCAAACCCTTTTTACAAAGGATTTGCGTTTTCTCACGAAACCGTCGTAGCATGGAGTATGATGATGGATGTCAAGCATGCTCAAACTTCAAAGCCGGGATTGCGCCAATCCAGTAGGAGGAACAATGATACAACCCAGACCTATGAAACGCCGCGATTTCTTGCAGACTTCCATGAGCGGCGCCGCGGCTTGCGCCTTGGGGGGCGCCATGCTGACCGCGCCCACGATTGTTCAAGCCGCCACCGAGCCCGCATTGGCGGGAGGAGAGGCCGTGCGGACGGACTCCTTTCCGTCGTGGCCGGTGCATGAAGACCACGACGCGGCAGCTTGGAAGGAAGTTCTGGAAGCCCGCAACTGGTTCCGGTTCAACGGCGGCGCCGTGAGCACCTTTGAAGAGCGATACGCGGAACTCATGGGCTCGCGCCATTGTCTAGCTACCGCCAACGGCACCAGCGCGCTGTATGCCTCGCTAAACGCCTTGGACGTGGGGCCGGGCGACGAGGTAATCGTGCCGCCGTATACCTTCGAAGCCACGATCAACGTCGTGCTGTTGCAATTCGCCTTGCCTATCTTTGTGGACACGGACCGCCAGAGTATGCAAATCGACGCGGGGAAGATCGAGGACGCGATCACGGAGAACACCCGCTGCATAATTCCTGTCCATCTCGGCGGACTCCCGGCCGACATGGACACCATCCTTGACGTCGCCGAAAAACACGATATCCCCGTCATTGAGGACGCCTGCCAAGCGCACATGGCGGAATGGCGAGGCCAGAAAGTGGGCTCCCTCGGCGACACGGGGTGCTTCAGTTTTCAGGTCAGCAAGAACCTGCCCAGCGGCGAGGGCGGAGCGATACTCACCGATCGGGACGATCTCATGGAGCGCGCGTTCGCCTTCCATAGCAACGGCCGCGCCTGGGACCAAGCGTCCACGCCGTCAAATAGCTACAACGGGGCGAATTTGCGCATGACCGAATTCCAAGGCGCTCTGCTTCAAGCGCAAATGGAGCGCCTTGAGGAGCAAAGCCAAAGGCGCGAATCCAACGCGGCTTATCTGACGGAGCGGCTCGAACAGATCCCCGGCATTACCCCCGCAAAAATGTACGAAGGGGCAACCCGAAACGCGTATCACCTCTATATGTTCCGCTACGACGCCGGAGCCTTCCAGGGCCTCAGCCGCAACCGGTTCAGGCAAGCGCTGCGCGCCGAGGGCATCCCAAACTCCGGCGGCTATTCCCCCCAATATGACCGACCGTTCATGCGGGACACCTTGTATTCGCGGGGTTTCCTGAAGGTCTACGGCAAGGAGCGCATTGACCGCTATTTTGACGAATTGCAC
>JAWOFY010000269.1:0-14941 GCA_046497285.1 Candidatus Hydrogenedentota bacterium | reverse complement strand
TGACTGTCCAAAGCGGTATGTTCAAGCTGATCGGCGACGGCATGATGGATAACGCTGCGACCCGCATTGAGGCTCATGTCTGGCGTGACCCAGATGCGGGCGCCGGAGGGCTGCGAATTCTGGACTGGAGAATAACGCGATGAAGTTAACCGCGCGTGTGGGCGCGTTTGAATTTGACGGCGACACCGTGAGGCTGGCGATTGTGCGGACGGGCGGGCGGTTGCCGACGGTGCTGGAACTGCATGCCGGCCAGGCTTCCTATGACGCCCCCGAACAGCGGTTTGAGGCGCTGGCGCAGGCCGCCCGCGATATGTTGGGAAAGGTGAAGACGCCGCCAGCGGTATATACTTTGTGCGCATCAAGCGCCTATAGTGTGGTTCGCAAGATGCGGATGCCTTTCAAGGGCCACAAACGCGTGGCGGCCGCCGTGCCTTTTGAACTGGAGCCCTACCTTGCCTTCCCCTTGGAAGAGTTGGTGGTGGACTTCACGGTCATGGGCGAACAGGGTGGTCAGACCGACGTGCTCGCCGTGGGCATGCGCGTTGAGCATTTGGAAGAAAAGGTCGCGGCGCTTGAGGCGGCTGGAGCCGCCATCGAAGGGATTAACCTCGATGTCGCCGGGCTCACCAGCCTGTGGATGTCCGCCCACAAGGAACCCGCTAACCTTCAGGCGTTGGCCCATGTCCGCCCGAATGGCTGCATTTTGGCCGCGGTGAATAACAAACGCCTCGTCTTTTTCCGCCATCTCTCCGTGGATGCGGCTCAATTTCACGATAACCCTGCCGTCGCGGCGCGGGAAATCCAGAATACCTTGCGTGGATTTCTAGCCTCATGGGACCGGGAACTGGGCGATGTGGCCGCCCTCACGATTAGCGGCGTGGAGATGTTCGAGGAAGAGCGCAATCTCTTCGAGGCCGGGTTTCGGATACCGGTTCAGTACGAGCACCTCATGAGCCAGTTGCGTGGCCCGGCTTTCGAAGGCGCGAAGAAAGACGCAGCCGCCGGCGGCGCGCAGAAGGAAGCCCCCGAAGAGGTTGCGGGAGAAGAAGAGGGAAAGACGGCGGGCCGTCAAAGCGAGCATGAGGCGTATGACGCGTGGGTGGCGCCGATTGGCGTGGCGCATGCAGCGGCGGGCGGCGGTTTCGGTTTCGAATTCCGCAAAGGGCCGCTGGCCCGGCAAAATGAGTTTCGTGAGTACCTTCGCCACGCGGTGTTTTCTGGCGTGCTGGCGCTCATTGTCCTTATCGGTTACGCCGCCTTCGCCTATGTGGATTACCGGCAAACGCAGGCCGCGCTCGAAGATATCGATCGACAGATGTGGGACATTTACGTAGAGGCGTTTCCCGAGGCTGCCGGTGATGATGAGCCGGGCGGAGAGCCCCCCTACGGATGGCGCGAGACGTACACGCGGATGCAAGAGGAGATCCAAGAGAATCCAGAACTCGGCGAGACCGTGTCCGCCGAACTCTTCAACATGCCCACGCTTCTCGATGTCCTCACGGAGATCAGCGCGGCGATGCCGGACGGCGAAGTGCATATCACCAATCTGAGCATACAGGGAAGCCGGAATCCCCGCATTCAAATCGAGGGCGAAGTGACGGATCCCCAAGCCTTTAACAACGCCTTTGCATCGTTGCAAGAATCCGAGATGTTTACCATTGACGAACAACCAACTCGGCGTGTCGAAGGCGGCCGAGAGACGTTCACCATCACCGCCCGCCGATAGGTCCGGGTCATGCGCGGGAGAATACCGTAATGGCTGGAATGCAACTCCAAAAACGAGAGAAAATCATGGTGACCGTGGGCGTGATTGCCGTGGTGGGCGCGCTTGCTTATCATGTTATCCAAGGTCCGCTGGACGCCTATCAGCAAGTTCAGCAGGAATATGAAGAAGCTCAATTCTCCTTAAGCCAAGCAGAGTTGTGGCGTTCGGAGATTGTGCAGGCCCGCAGCAGTCATGAAGCCTTGGCCGAACACATTGAGGATCGCGGGGGGAATTTCGATCTATTGACCTTTATGAACAACACCTTGTCTGAACACGGCCTTATTGAGCGGGCCGATTTCTCCAATGCCCGTGCCGGGGTCGGGGGGGTGCCCGCTGGGGACTTCGAAGGGGTTCAGTTGCAGCTCAGCGGCGTAAGCATGGAGGAGCTCATCGACTTCCTTCACACCCTCTACGAGAGCGGCAATCTCATTGTGCTGAGCGACCTCGGGTATTTGCGTCCGGCCGATGACGGGCAAGGACTAGACACGGAGATGACGTTTTTCTGTCCGCAAAGGTAACGACCCGAAGTCAAATGCGCTAGGAAAACAAGTAAGGCCAACGGGTGGTTTGGGGATAAGCCCCGGAAAAGGGCGTTTTTCGGGGATGTCCCATTTTTTTGGGGGAGAAACATGGTGTTTTGGGGTTGACATCCCGCAGGATATGGGCGACAATAAGGGGTAGGTAGTAGGCGGGAAAGGTGAAGGACGGAATGTCCGCCTTACCCGCCGGGCGATAGGGACATTACCGGCGGTAGCGTGCAACGCCTGTCGAACGGGACGATCGTGACCGGTTATCGATCAGGTTGTGATCGGTGTTGTGGCCGGCCTCCTAGGGAAGCCCCTCAGGCGCCGCCTACGGTTAAACTTCAAACTCGCGTAGGACGTATAATCCGGGCGCGCGAATGAAAGTTTCACCTCAGGGCTCGGATGCGCAATGTTCATACGAGTATGTTAATGGAACAGGGGGCCTCATGACCGATTGGGTGAAGAGCGCCCGGAACGCTTCAGGTGGTAGCCTGATGCCAATGAGAAGGGGTTGAATGGTGACACAGGCAACCTACACACCGCTATTTGGGCAACGTCTGGTTGAGCGGGGGATCATAAGCGAGAAACAACTGGAAGAGGCGCTGCACAAACAGAAAACGTCCATGACCCGCCGCCGGCTCGGGGAAGTCCTCGTCCGGCTAGGTTATATTAGCAAGAGCCACATCACGGACGGCTTGGCCGATCAATTGGGCATCCCTGTGGTGAACCTGCGGGAGCGGGAGATATCGGATCGGCTCCGGACCATCATTGATGTGGGGGTGGCCCAATTGTACAGGGTCGTTCCCGTGGGGGAGGAAAACGGCAAGCTGTTGGTGGCCACAGCCGACCCCACGAACATCAATCAATTGGATAACCTCGAAAAGCTCCTTGATCGCCCCATCCAACCTTGTCTCGCCACTCCCGAAGACATCAGCCAAGCCCTGAGCCGGTATTACGGTCTAAACGAGTCCACGGTGGAGACGATGTTGTCCACCGTGAGCACCCAAAGCACGCTGAGCACCATGAGCAACATGTCCGCCGGCGGCGAGGCGATGAGCAACGTGGGCAGCCTTTCGGGCGACAGCCTGGCCAGCATCAGCGTTGATAATGTGGAGTTCGAGGCCGAAGGCGGCGAAGGAGATGAAGAAGACGCCGACAGCCCGGTGGTCCGGTACGTTCACAATTTGATTTACGAAGCGTTCCGCCTGCGGGCCAGCGATATCCACGTCGAACCGGGCAAGACCGACCTCAAGGTGCGCTATCGGATCGACGGGGTGCTGCATCGCATGCCGCCTCCCCCCAAGCGCGCGCAGCCCTCGGTCATATCGCGGCTGAAACTGATGGCCGGCATGGACATCGCGGAACGCCGGGTGCCTCAGGACGGACGCATCAAACTCACGCTGGCGGGCAAGGTGGTTGACCTCCGTGTCAGCGCGCTTCCCGCCATCCATGGCGAAAGCATGGTGATGCGTATTCTGGACAAGAGCGGACTGCTGCTCGGCGTGGGCCAGCTCGGCTTTATGCCCGAAGTCCAGAAAACGTGGGAGCAAATCCTTTATACATGTACGGGCGTGGTGTTGGAGACGGGACCCACAGGGTCCGGCAAGACGACCACCCTATACGCCTCCCTGCACCAGTTGAATTCCCCATCCAGAAAGATCATCACGGTCGAGGACCCGATCGAGTATCAGCTTCCCGGCATCAATCAGGTGCCCGTCCATCACGAAATCGGGATGGACTTCGCTCGCGCCTTGCGCGCCATTTTCCGTCAGGACCCGGATATTGTGATGGTGGGTGAGATTCGTGACCTTGAGACGGCGGAAATCGCCATCCGGGCCGCGCTGACGGGTCACCTTGTGTTCTCGACCTTGCACACCAACGACTCGGCGAGCGCGTTCATGCGCTTGGTTGATATTGGTTTGAAACCCTTCCTCGTAGCGGCCGGCGTGCGGACGGTGCTTGCCCAGCGTTTGGTGCGCACCATCTGCCCCCATTGCAAGGAAGTGTACACGCCAACCGATATTGAGTTGGAGCGGCTTGGATATCCCCTTGACCTCGATAAAGTGGACCTGTTCCATGGGGCGGGTTGCGAGGTGTGCAATCAGACCGGCTTTCATGGCCGGCTCGGCGTGTATGAGCTGCTGGTTACCAGCGACACCGTACGGGATATGATCATGAACAACGCGTCCTCGAACCAGGTTCGCCAGCAAGCCCGCAAAGAGGGCATGAGCACGTTGCGTGAGGACGGCATTAAGAAGGTGTTGAACGGCACGACGACCATTTCGGAGGTCTTGCGCGTCACGCCGCCTGATGCGCCCATGAAGGAAACCAAGCCCGACGCGGAAGAGGTTGTAGCTTCCAGCCAAGAGTAAAGCGTATTCACAACGGTGAGCTTTCGCGCCGAGGACCTGAGAAGACCGGAGCGCGCGGAACTCCAAGGAGAAGCAGTTTATGGCGTATGATATGGTAAGCCTCCTTCGCATGTTGGTAGACCGCGATGGGTCAGACTTGCATATTACCGTGGGCAATCCCCCGGTCGGCCGCGTGCATGGCCATTTGCAGTACTTTGGCGAAAACGTGTTGACCTCTGAGGACACGGAGCGGCTGATGAAGAGTATCGCCTCCGTGGACAACCAGCAAGAACTTCAGGAGGTGGGGGGATCGGACTTCGGGTTCGCTTTTGAGGATATTGCGCGCTTTCGTGTGTCCATCTTCAAGCAGAAAGGCTACGTGGGGATCGTGTTGCGTCTCATCCCGAACACGATTATGACCTTCGAGGAACTCGGGCTGCCCAATGTCCTCAAGGAAATCATTACGGTGCCCCGCGGGCTCATTTTGGTGACGGGGCCCACGGGCTCGGGTAAGACGACCAGTCTGGCCACCATGCTGGATTACATCAATACCAACTACGATCAGCACATCATCACCATTGAGGACCCCATCGAGTATTACCAAACCCACAAGAAGAGCATCATCATGCAGCGCGAAGTGGGGGTGGACGTCCCAAGTTTCGCCGAGGCTTTGCGCCGTTCCCTGCGGCAGGATCCCGATGTGATATTGGTCGGGGAAATGCGCGACCTTGAGACCATCGAGGCCGCCGTGACCGCCGCCGAGACGGGCCACTTGGTGTTCGGCACGCTCCATACGACCGGCGCGGTGCGGACCATTGACCGTGTGGTCGACGCCTTCCCCACCAACCAGCAGGAGCAAATCCGGACTCAGCTCGCGGGTAATCTGAAGGCGGTCATTTCCCAGGCCCTGTTGCCCAAAAAAGGCGGGTTTGGCCGGGTAGCGGCGTTCGAGATCATGGTGAGCACGCCGGCCATTCAGAATCTTATTCGTGAGAACAAGTCCTATCGTATCACGTCGGCCATCCAGACCGGTCACAAATACGGAATGAATTTGCTGGACGAGCATCTGCTTGCTTTGTATCGCAAGGGGGTCGTGAGTTACGAAGAAGCTCTGGCGAAAGCCCAGCAGCCCAACGAGTTCGAATCCAGCGCACGGTCCATGGGGCTTGAAGGCGCCTCTGCGCAAGCCTCATAACAGCCGCCATGGCGCGTCCCGAAGGCGGCAAAGCTTGACCACTGGACCACGGCGCTTCAACAAGGAACGGTAAACGGTTATGGCAGTCACACGCGAACGGCAACTCGGCGATATTCTTGTAGATAACGGTGTCCTTACCCCCATCGAGTTGGACGAAGCCCTGCAACGTCAACGCATGACGGGCGAGATGCTCGGCCGTGTCCTGGTGACCATGGACCTGTGCGAAGAGCAGGACATCGTGGAGGCCCTGGGGCAACAAGCCGGGATGGAGCGGATTGACCTCAGCCGCCTAAGCGTGGGCGAGGAAGTCCTCCGGATGCTCTCGCCCGATGTGGTCCGTTTTTATAACGTGGTTCCCGTGCGCTATAAAGACGGCGTGCTCACGGTGGCCATGGCGGATCCGCTTAACATCAGCGTGCTCGACGACTTGCGTCAGATAGTGGAGTGTGAAGTCGAGGGGGCAATCAGCAATCAGCAAGCCATTACCAAGTTTGTCGAGGACAACTACTCCTATCAACACGAGTCCATTCACCAAACCCTAGAGGACCTTATCGAGCACACGGGCGATGCCGAATTGACTTTGGAGGAGACCGGTACGTACGAGCTGATTTCGAACGAGGAGAACCTTGTCGAACTCGCCCAAGAACCCGAGGTCATTAAGATTGTGAACCTGGTTTTGCTCGAGACGGTCCAGAAACGAGGATCGGATATCCATTTCGAGGTTTATGAAGAGGACTTTCGTATTCGGGTTCGCGTGGACGGCGTGCTCCAAGAGATCGTCAGTCCGCCCAAGCACATGGCGCTGGCCCTCGTGTCCCGCTGTAAAATCCTCAGTAACATGGACATCGCGGAGCGGCGTCTGCCCCAGGACGCGCGTATTGAGTTGAAAGTAGGCGACTCCATTATTGATATTCGCGCGGCCACCTTGCCCACGTTGTACGGCGAGAATTTCGTGATGCGTATTCTGGACCAAACCGCCGTCCGCGTGGACATCAACCAGTTGGGGTTCGCGGATGACGTGCTCAAAAAGATTCATACCACCATCCAGAAGCCCAACGGCATCTTCCTCTGCACCGGCCCCACCGGTACGGGGAAGACGACCACGCTGTACGCTTGCATTAATGAGTTGAACCACGAAGGGGTCAAGATCATCACCACCGAAGACCCCGTTGAGATGCACTTCGACCAGATTATTCAGGTGCAGGTGAAAGAAGATATCGGGCTGACCTTCGCTTACTGTCTTCGCTCCATCTTGCGTCAGGACCCCGACATCATTCTGGTCGGTGAGATCCGCGACCTGCCCACGGCCCATATCGCGGTGGAGGCGTCGCTCACGGGGCACATTGTGCTGAGCACGCTTCACACCAACAGCGCCCCCGAAACCATCACGCGTTTGCTGGACATGGAGCTTGAACCGTTCCTCATCACCAGTTCGCTGGAGGGCGTGATGTCCCAGCGTCTGGCCCGTGTATTGTGCAAGCACTGCCGCGAGCCCTACCGGCCCGATGACGAGGAGATGGACACCTTGGGGGTTCCGCACAAGTGGCGGAAAGACCCCAATCTCCGCATGTTCAGGCCGAAGGGGTGTCCTGCGTGCGATTACATGGGCTATCTTGGACGCACCTCGCTGGTGGAGTTCTTGGAAGTGGACGAGCCGGTGAAGGACATGATTTTGAGCCACGCCACGTCGTACGAGATACGCGATTATGCCCGTAAATATCAGGGCATGCGGACCATGCGCGAGGAAGGGATTATCGCGTGCGCTCGCGGCAAGACGTCGCCCGAAGAAGTCATCACCCATACGGATAGATACATATAGGCGAACCGGGGGCGCGCCGGCCGGCCTCAGATGGAGGGCGGCGCTCCCCGCGGTTCCATTGGTAAGGTGGTTAGGAGGAGGGAGTCCCCGTGCCAAAGTTTGCGTATAAAGCGGTAAACCGCGACGGCAAAGAGACCTTCGGCATCCTGGAGGCCGAAAGTCAAGCGCTGGCCATTAACGATATTCGCAATCTCGGGTTGCATCCCACCCAGATTCGGCCGGCTCGGAAAAGCGACGAGAAGAAAGCCCGGAGCGAAAAGCGGGGGCTAAGCGAGTTCTATATCGGCGGGGTGAAGACCAAGGAAATTGTCATCATGACCCGCCAGCTCGCCACGCTCATTGGGGCGGGGATGGCGCTGCTGCGAAGTTTGAACATCCTCGTCGCGCAGATGAAGCCGTGCAAATTGCGCGACATCCTCCGGGAAGTGATCACCGACGTCCAGACCGGCTCCACCCTGCACGAGGCCCTCGCCAAACACCCCCACGTCTTCGACCGCCTCTACGTCAACATGGTGCGCGCCGGGGAAACCGGCGGTACGCTTGAGGAAGTCTTGGCCCGGCTGGCCGACTTCATGGAGCGGCGCCAGGCCCTGAAGCGGCGTGTGCGTAAGGCGTTGATCTACCCCATCGCCGTGCTGGTGTTCGCCACGGGCATTGTGTTGGGCATTTTGATGTTCGTGGTGCCCACCTTCGCCGAGGTGTTCGCCGACTTCGACGCGGAATTGCCCGCCCCCACCTTGATGCTGATCGACATCGGCGACTTCGTGCTCTACCGATGGTGGGTAGGGCTGCTCATTGTAAACAGCACCATAATCGGCGTTAAGCTGATAGGCAAGAGTGAGTACATTAAAATAGGCCGCGACTACGCGGTGCTTAAAGTGTGGATGGTGGGAAGCCTCGTCACTAAGATCTCCGTGGCCCGGTTCGCCCGCACCCTCGGCACCCTCATCCGGTCCGGCGTGCCCATCCTCGAATCCTTGCGAATCACCAAGGAAACCATCGGCAACGCGGCCATCGAGAACGCCGTGCAAAAGGTGCACGACAGCATTAAGGAAGGCGACACCATTGCCCGGCCCCTGGACGAGGCCAAGGTGTTCCCCGCCATGGTCGTGAACATGATCGACGTCGGCGAGGAGACGGGGAGCCTCGACCAGATGCTCATGAAAGTGGCCGATATCTACGACGCCGAAGTCGAGGAAGCCGTGGACGCCATGCTCCAGCTCCTTGAGCCCATCCTTATCATTGGGTTGGGCATCATCATCGGTTTCATCGTGATCTCGCTTTATCTGCCGATTTTCTCGCTGGCCGACCAGATGGCCGTCTAATCGCGCCACATTCGGGTATAATTGCAGTGAATCAAGTGGAAACGCCGCCCGCCGCGCGAGCGAAAGGGGGGATGTGTGCAACCAAATCGAGAGCATAAGGAGTGCCATCGCATGAAGCGCAAGTTGGGGTTTACGCTAATCGAGTTGTTGGTGGTGATCGCCATCATCAGTATTCTGGCCGCCATCGTGGTGCCCAATGTTAACAACTGGATTGCCCGGGCCCGCATGGCCAACACCGTGTCCGAGGTGCAAGGCATCGAACTCGCCATGACGCAGATGCTCAACGACGCCGAGCGCCAGAACGCAAGAGATATCTTCGACCGTTTCCCCTCGCCCCAGGAGTTGGCGGGCATGGCCGCGCAGCATGAGTTATACGCGGATGATTTAGACGCGGTTAGGGAGTGGCTAGGCGCGGACGAAAATCCATTTAGGGCCGAGGTTGAACTGTACACGCGGGCGTTCTATGCCCTCCTGCGGCAGGGGCGTAACGCGGGGGATCCGGAGGTTGAGGATCCAGGGGCTATCCGTTTGACATTTGGTGAGGAAGACGGCGAAGGGGGGGGATTCATCGTAATGTGGGTTGGGATTGATCCCGATGTCCGTCCCAATTTGGGCACCAGCTATATGGATATCGGCCGTGACCCCTGGGATAACCGTTTCCGCATTTGGCCCGGCCCCTGGAACCGCGAAAGACAGAGCGATTATGGGCCATCCCGAGACGAGCAATCGCCGGAAAACACAGGCGTGGGGCAATTTGTCCCTTATCCGGAGGAGACCAGCAGATTTGTTCCGATTCCGTTCCGCTCCTTCCGCGAAGGGATTGAAACCGAGGATGGCGAGTGGATTCCGTACCAGTATACAAGCGAAGAGCGGAACCGCGCCGAGCAGGAGGTCCCCGGCAACCCGCGCGCGGATAACCGCTACGGGTTCCCTGCTCCGGACGGTCAGCAGTTCTACATCTACTCCACCGGCGCCGATGGCGAGTCCAACCAGAATTACCGGCTGCCTGGCGGACATTTGCATCCGGACTATGTGTACGATGCCCCGTTTGACGTCGAGCGCCTTGGCGGCGGCGACGACCTCAACAACTGGGACAACGAGCAGGGCTGGACCCGCTGGTACACCAATTAAACCCCACAACCCCGGATTCATGTGGTATAGTTGAAACACGGGACGCGCTGGCCCCGCCAGTAGGGGCAAGGTGGCGCGCTAGAAGTGAGGGACCCAATTGGTGAGCAGGCAAAAAGCCCAACTCGGGTACACACTCGTTGAAATGCTGGTGGTGGTGGCCATCATCGCCATCATCACCGGCATTTCCGCGCCCGCCATGGTGCGGTTCGCGCGTATGATGGGCGAGGATACGCGCGAAGCCGCCCACGAAGTGCAACGGCTCATGCGCTGGGCCCAAGTCCACTCCGCCTCCAACGGCGTTGATACCGCCGTCGTCTACAACATCAACGTCGTCCCCGACAGCATGGCCGATGACCAGCCCGTCCGCATCATCGACGGCATGGGCCTCATGCGCCGGCTCCGCAGAGACGAGTTCGGCGAAACCCGGCAGATGCTCAGGCAGCTCTATCCCGGGGATCAATATCCGGACGAGCAAGAATTCATAAACAGTCTAGATCGCGGCCGCCTCATGGTTCCCCTGGAGGTGGAGGATGAAGACGGCTACATATTCCGCCAACTCCCGCAGGGTACCTGCATCCTTCCCATTTACGCCTATTATGTAGGCGAACCCAGCTACGTCATATTGGACGGATATGAAGTTGCTCTGGATCCGCTCGGTATACACGACGAACCATTCGTCGATCGAGACGATCGACAGTTTCTCCGGTCCCATTATCCAGGCATGAATCAAAATGTAGACGAGGTAGAGCCTCCCCCGGCCCTAAGGCTCGATGGCTTGAATCGGCGTCTCAATGGGTACAGACCCGTCCAAGTGCTTGATCTCGTCAATTATGATCTTGAAGAAATCGAGCAAGAATTTATGCAACATGGCGTGGAGCCTCCGCCCCTTGAGGATCTGTTCATTCAGCCGCGCCGCGACCCCACCGACGACGCCTACGACCTGAGTTACAGCCGTAGGGCGTGGACCTTTCCCGCGCACATTTTCCGGCCGGACGGACGCATCGAAACATCCGGCGGCGGCCGCGCCCGCCTTGAAGTGAAGGTTGGGGCCGCGCCGGATCGCCCATTTGAAGACCGCTTCGTCGAAGACCCGCCGATCCCCACGGAATTCCAGCAGGCAAACCTCGACTATGAAGATACCGACCTGTTTTGGGAACGCGGGCACACGCTGGAGCTATTCACCACGACGGGCCGCGTGCGGCTCGACTAAGAAACCGTAAAGGGGGACCCCATGCATTACCGTGGACCAACAGGGAAAGCCAACAGCGGCGCGACCTTGCTCGAGGTGCTCGTCGCCCTAGGCATCCTTATCATCGGCATTATCGGCACGGTCCAGCTTTTCCCGATCTCCCTCGAACAACTCCAGCGCTCCAACGAAAGCACCGTCGTTTCCCGCATGGCCGCTTCGCGCCTCGACGAGGTTCAGACCACCAGCGGCGAGGGCCTCACGTTGCGCCGCTTGCAGGACAGTCCGCGATTCCGCTATGTGCCGGGGGAAACCGCTCCCGATCCGGACGAGAACGGCAACGGCAACGGCGCCGGCGAGTTGCAACTGCCGCAAGACCGGCAATTATTTGAAAGCTACACCACGAGCGTGCAACGCGTCCCCGGCGCGCCCCATCTGCACCGCGTCACCATGAACGTGCGGATGCACGATGGCCGGTATAAACAATACGTCACCTACGTGACCCGGAAATAGGATACGTCCCCGTAACGCCGCCCTCCAGGCGGCAATGCCGGCAAGATGCCGGCGGTACGGCATTCCCCCTTTGGGTGGGAAAAGGCGCGGGAAAATTCCCCCTTTGAAGGGGGTGGCCCGCAGGGCCGGGGGATGTAAGCTAAATGAGACGTACGAGGGAGGTTGACATCCCCCTAGCCCCCTTCGAAGGGGGAATTAAAGGGAGACATCCCTTAACCCCTTACGAAGGGCGAATGGGTGCGGGAAAATTCCCCCTTTGAAGGGGGCAGGCCCGCAGGGCCGGGGGATGTACAATGAGGCTTGAGACGATGAAGGACAAAGGCTGATATGGCGGCACACGTAGAAAGCGGCAGCACCCCCTCCAATCCCCCTTTTAAGGGGGATTTGGCCGCCGGCATGTCCCGTCCCGCGCCGGCCCGCCGGCTTGCGGGCGGTTCGGGGCAAGCGGGCCGCGCCGGTTTTACCCTCATCGAACTGCTGGTGGCCGTCGCCATCATGAGCACCGTCATGGCCGGCGTGACCGCGCTTTTCCTCGGCTCCCTGCAAACCGTGCAACGCGGCCGCAGCACCATCGGCGGCTACGAACTCGCCCGCACCACCCTGGAAACCGTCGAACGCGACCTCAGCACCGCCTTCACCTCCCGCGACTGGGGCGATTACTACACCTTCTACGGCACGCCCATCGGGTTCACCTACCTCGGCGTGGCGGAGGGGCGCACCGACAACCTCCAGCGCGTGAGCTATGCGGTTTTTGTGGGGCATATGACCGCGGAGGATTACCAAGCGGGCCAGTGGGGGACGGACCGGTTCTTCATTGAGGAAGAGGTCTTTGATGCCGATCTCGATGAGTTCGTGGACGAAGAACGCGAGGTGGCGACCTACACGCTCGTGCGTTACGTCGAACCCGAGGTTGGCAATCTCGACAATTTCATGGTGACCCTGCCGGAAGTTGACGAAAATGGCAGGCCCCAGCGCAAACCGCTTGATATGCTTGATGAGGATGACGCTCCCGCCTTGCCAGAGGGCATTGATGCGGATTACGCGAGCCAAGTCCAACAGCTTCAGCAAGAATTGGCTGCAGTGGACACAAGAGTTCGAGCATTGACGACGCCTGCCGATCTACCCCTTGATGAGGTGCTAACGGAAACGGAGATTCAGCGGGTGATTGAGCGGTTTGAGCACGCCAAGAAGCGGGAACTCTGGATTCGGATGCTGTCGGGCGATCCGCGTCTGCCCCGTTTTTGGGCGAACCCCTTTAACTTCACCGATCCCCGGCCGCGCATGCGTGACTACGCCATCGCGGAAAATTTGGTGATGACGCCGGATCCCGACTACGTGAACGGGGACGGGCCGCTTATACCTATTCTGCCCGACGCCGATGGGATCCCAGCAGCCTTCCAGGGGATCCCGTATTTCGAATACGGCCGCTTTGAGCACCGGGCGGAGGAGGGCGTTCAAACGCTGCCCTATTGGCTCGACTGGCAGAATGCAGTTGAGCAAGAGCGCGACGCCGACGGGGAACTTGTGAGCGAGGAGTTCGCTCCGGTCCTGTTTGCCGGTTCCCCGTTCCGCCCCCGTATTCCCGAGATGGTGGCCCTTCGGCTGCCCTTTGTCATTGAAAGCCCGCACCCCACCGCGCCGCATTTCGAGCGTGTGTTTGAGAACGAGGTGCGCATCCCCACGGGGCATACCCGCCGCCCCTCCGTCGATCGGGAGGTGACCGCGGGCGCCGGGGGTGAAGAATGAAGAACGGGGTTGACATCCCCCTTGAAAAGTAGACGCGGCATCTTGCCGCGTTGAGGGAGCGCTTGAGAAAGCGGCAGGATGCCGCTTCTACATTCCCGATGGCCCGCAGGGCCGGGGGATGTTCGTACCGCCGCCTTCCAGGCGGCCATGCCGGCAAGATGCCGGCGGTACGGGGTTTGGTTTGGCAGCCGGTAAACCGGGAGCGGCCCTGAAAGGGCCAAGACATGATAGCCCAGGGCAACGCCCTGGCGACCGAGATTAGAACCCTGGTGTCAGCCCTGAAAGGGCGGCACAATCGGGAGGCAAAGGTTTTGTGACGCCCTTTCAGGGCTGTGCGGGGGTGGGCGGCGTTATTTCCCAGGGCGTTGCCCTGGGCTGTCTTGTGTCAGCCCTTCGGGCTTGGTTTTTATCGGCGTTTCTGGCGTCGATGCCCCTTTGCTCGGGCGAAGGCCGGGGCGGGTACAATGATGGAACGTGACATCCCCCTTGAAAAGTAGTCGCGGCATCTTGCCGCGTTGAGGGAGCGCTTGAGAAAGCGGCAGGAGGCCGCTTCTACATTCCCGATGGCCCGTAGGGCCGGGGGATGTTCGTAGCGCCGCCTTCCGGGCGGCATGGCCGGCAAGATGCCGGCGGTACGCGGGTGGCAATGCCGGCAAGATGCCGGCGGTATGGCGCAGGCATTGGGGAACGGGTGGTACAATCGGGGCATGGCTTCCGTGCGAGGCGCCATTGGGGAAACGGCGGTAACTTTGATGGGCACTTCAAGAAAGAGGCTAGACATAATGCAACGCAATCCAAGTAATCCGGCCACAACAGGTCCGCGGAGCGCCAACAACCGGGGCGCCGCCCTGCTTGTGGCCGTTGGCATTCTGACCGTGCTTCTCGCCCTGGGCCTCACCTTCTACGCGACCACGCGCCACGAGATGCGCCGCGCCGTCAGCGTGGAACGGGGGATGCGGGCCCGGCTCGCCGCCGACAGCGGCCTGGCCATGGCCATCGGGTTCTTGAACGAAGACCAGCAGACCCATCCCACCTACACCTCGCCGGACCACGCCTGGAAAACGTATTTCAACGGCGCCTGGATGGCGGGGAAACCTTGGGCCATCCAAGATGAATTCCTTCTCCAAGAAGACTCGCCTTTCGCCGCGGGCGGCGTGCCTGAGATTCCACACGAATTCATCCGGGATCCCGCCATTTATCCGTTTGAGTTGCCTGACAATGTGCCTGCGGAATTTGAAGAGAATCTCGACCGTCATTGGTTGTACATTCCCCGCGTCCAGCGTGCGTTGGCCGATCCCGATGATGGACTGGAAGACCCTTACAGCGGCGAATTTGTCATGCCGGCCGATTACGTGGATTCATGGGTGGATCCCGTTACCGGCGAAG